>JALYGL010000246.1 GCA_030777125.1 Actinomycetota bacterium | reverse complement strand
GCCCTGGCCATCATCTGGGGGAGGATGAACGTGTCGAACACCTCACCGATGGCCGCGTTGGCCGGCCCTGGGTGGCCGATGGTGGTGCTCCACGTCTCGGCGTCCTTCAGGAAGGCCAGCTTGTTGGCCGGCTGTGAGCCGAAGGGGTCGTTGTCGAGCCAGGCGTCGAGCTGGGGGACGGTCTGGGGGAAGGCGGGGAACGTGTAGAGCTCGGAGTTGTTGGTGGCCGAGGCGTAGTTGGCGGTCAGGTTGAGGATGAACTCCTTGGCCGCGTCGGGGTTCCTGGCGTGCTGGGGGATCACGTAGATGGGGATGACGTGCTCGCTGGCCAGGCCCACGCCGCCCGGGCCCTTGAGCGGTGGGGTGAAGAACACGTCGCGGGCCACGTCCGGGTTGGCCGTCTGGGCCGTGCGGTAGGCGGAGATGGAGTTGAGGATGTACGACAGGTTGCCGGCGATCAGGCCCTGATTGTTCGACGCCGCGTTCCAGGCGAACACCTCGTCGGTCATGGTGGCCCGGAACAGCCGGGCCATGAAGTCGACGGCCTCGATGGTCTGGGGCGAGTTGATGACCACGTTCTCGCGCTCGTCCTGCACCGAGCCGCCGAACGACCAGATGAGGGCTCGGGCGGCCATGTTGGAGTCGAGCTCGTTGGACATGCCGATGCCCATCTGCACTCCCTGCTCCCGCTTGATGCGGCCGCCACCGTCGAGCAGCTCCTGCCACGTGGTCGGGCCGTTGGGCATCCCGATCCTCTCCCACATGGTGCGCCGGTAGTCGCCCGGGTCGGGCACCCAGCCGTGGCAGAAGCCGTAGTACTTGCGGGTGGTGGGGTTGAACGAGCTGCGGGTGCACAGGGCCAGCTGCTTGCCGAAACGGCGCTCCGCCTCCTGGTTGATGTCGGTGAGGTCGAGCAGGCTGGGCTCGAAGGCCGACGGCGGGGACAGGAACTCGATCAGGTCGTGGCCCTGGTTGGCCGCGATCTCGGCCGAGGCCCGAGCCGGGATGTCGGCCAGCATGATGTGGTCGACGGTGACGTTCACCCCCACCTGGCGGCCCCAGTCGGCGGCGAAGGGATCGAACCACCGGTCGTGGCGGGGCACGAAGTGGCTCCACTGGAGGATCCTCAGGTCGCCCGACAGCTGCTTGGACGGCTGGAGCACCGTCGACGTGATGCCGGTGGCGCCGGGGGTGGCGGCGGGCCCGTCGTCGCCGTTGCCCCCGCAGGCGGCCAGCACCGGGAGTGCGGCTGCGGCCTGGACGAAGCGGCGGCGGGTGATCCCCCAGCCTCCGGCGTTGATCGGTCCGGACATGTTCCCTCCTTGGTGCTCGACGAGCCTCCTGCGGGGGACGTGTGGTGCGGAGAGTTGCAAGGTACACCGGCGTGAACGCGTCGGGAACGAGCCCTGGGCGGGCCGCCGGCGGGAGCGGCCGGCCCAGGGGCTCGGTATGGATGTCGTCCTCTGGCAGGGCCCCCTTGAGGACAGTTCTCCGAAGCCGGCCGGTAGCGTCGCTCCCGTGCTCCGCGACCACTGGTACGTGGCCTGCCTGTCCTCCCAGCTGCGGCGCCGGCCCGTGGCCCGGACCGTCCTGGGCACGCCTCTGGCCCTGTTCCGCGACGGCGGGGGGCGGCCGGTGGCCGTGCTCGACCGCTGCCCGCACCGCAACGTCCCCCTGTCCATGGGCACGGTCACCGGCGAGGGCCTGCTCCAGTGCGCCTACCACGGCTGGCGGTTCGACGGGGCCGGCGCCTGCCGGGCCGTGCCCGGCCTCGACGGCGACCCGGATCGCCGGGCCCGCCGGGTCGACACCTTCCCCACCGCCGAGCACAACGGCCTGGTGTGGGTGTACCCGGTGGCCGGGCCCGAGCCGGGCACGGCGCCCTACCGGCTTCCCTGCGTCGACCAGCCCGGCTACCGCACCGTCCGCCGCAGCGACCGGGTGGCGGCCGGGCTGCACGCGGCCCTGGAGAACACCCTCGACGTGCCCCACACCGCCTTCCTGCACGGCGGCCTGTTCCGCGGTGGACGGCCTCCGGTGGAGATCGGCGTGGTGGTCCGCCACGGCCCGGGGCGGATCGAGGCCGAGTACGTGGGCGAGCCCCGGCCGCCCGGCGTGGCCGGGCGCCTCCTCGCTCCCGGCGGCGGGGTGGTGGAGCACGTCGACCGGTTCCTGCTCCCGTCGATCGCCCAGGTGGAGTACCGGCTGGAGGACAACCACCTGCTGGTGACGTCGGCCTTCACCCCCGTCTCCGAGGACGAGACCATGCTGCACGCGGCGGTGACGTTCCGGGTGCGGCTCCCCGGCCGCCTGGTGGAGGCCCTCGTGCTGCCCGTCGCCAACCGCATCTTCGCCCAGGACAAGCGGGTCCTGGCCGCCCAGGCCGCCACCGTCCGGCGCTTCGGCGGCGAGCAGTTCGCGTCCACCGAGCTCGACGTCCTGGGCCAGCACATCGGCCGCATGCTGCGCCGGGCCGAGCGGGGCGAGGCCGACGCCGACCTTCCGGAGGAGCGCCGCTTCACCATGAAGGTGTAGGTGGGCCGTCGCTGACTTGGCGGGACGACGACCTCCAGCGAGGTATCGCGCCGCCTACTCGGGACGGCCACGTGGACAGCGTGTGCGGTCCTCCACCCCTCGGGGGCCCGAGCGGGGGCCAGTCGTTTCGTCCGCATCCAGGCGACGAGCCTCCAGGTCCACAACCCCCGTTGACTTGGCGCTTTACGTGCGATAGACGGCATACGAGTGGCGGGTGCGTCGTGCATCTATGCGAACAGCGACGGGTGGAGCTTTGGCGCTGTCCGCGGTAGGCCGGACTGGTGAGGAACATCAGCCCCGAGCAGCTTCGAGCCCAGGTGCGTCGGGCCCGGGAGCTGTGGGGACATGTCATCGACCCGATCGAGGCCGAGTTCGGCTTTCCCCGAGGCCTCATGTACGCCATCGGCAGTCGCGAGACGAACCTCGACCCGTACTACGCGCACAACCCGGGCGACCAAGGCTGGGGCCACGGCATCTGGCAGATCGACAAGGGATCGCACGCTATCCCCGCTGACTGGCGAGGCAACATCGAGTGGCAGTGCCGCAAGGGTGCCGAGGTGCTGCTCAACTGCCACCGGCGATGTGGCTCCTGGGAGGGAGCGGCCAACTGTTACAACTCTGGGCGTTGCTACGCGTCGGCCACGACAGGGCGCGACTACGGACCCGACGTCATCGAGCGGTTGGCGTGGGTCCAGCGGTTTCTCGACGAGTTCCCCCCCGACGAACCCGAACCCGACTTCCTCAGAGAGGAGATTTACATGCTGATGTTCTGGCACGGGCAGGCGATATACCTCGACTTCCACGGCAGGATCTCGCCGTGGGGCCTACGACCGGAGACGTGCGACGCGCTGATCGCGGCGGGCGTACGCGTCGTCGGGAAGCCGGGTGACGACTCCGAGCTCTTCCACATGTTCAGGGAGGCGCACGCCGAAGGGGAACGGGTGGGCCCGCCCGAAGGGATCGAGCGCCCCGAATACCCCGAGGAGTTCTTGGAGCGGAACGGGTGGCTGGTCGACTTCGTCCGAGCGCAGCGGGCACCACGCCTCACGTGACCGACCCCGACGCGGCGTACTGGTACTACGAATACATCGAGCCGCGTCCGCCGGAACCGCAGCTCCTTGGCGACCCGCCCGGGAATTGGGACCCCGCACGGAGTCATCCGGTTCTGCGCGAGCGAGTGGCGCGGGTCCATGCCAGGCACCCGTCGTGGGTCAACTCGTGTTGGCGGAGCTCACACGACCAGCAGCTGTTCTGGGACTGTGCCCAGGCCAGGATCCGCACCGGGCGCTGCCCGCAGGGGTGCGAGCGGTCGGCGTGCGCCTCCGCCAACCGGCCGGGCGAGTCGAACCACGAGGCGGAGCCCTTCGGACCGCCCCGGGCCCTCGCCATCGACTGGGAGCCGCAGGACGGTGACGTCGTGCGCTGGCGCCAGGTCTGTTACGAGGAGGCACTGCACGACCCCATCGCATCGGAGTGGTGGCACTGGCAGCCCGACGAGGTGCGAAGCGGACAGTGGCGGGGCTTCCCCCCCGGCTGGTGATCTGCTCTGCCAGGCGGCGCTGATGGTCTCTCAGATGGGGTCAAGGCACTCGAAGTGATGGCCAGGTCGCGGGGCGGCCCTCCGCTCCGCCCCACCGCCGCCCGCGGCCCTACGGGCGCACCGCCTCCATGACCCGCAGGTAGTTGGCGCCGGCCACCTTGGCCACCGTCTCCTCGGACAGGCCGCGGTCGGCCATGCACCGCAGGAGGGCGGGGAGCTGGGTGACGGAGCGAAGGTCCGGCGGCGGGACGATGAAGCCGTCCCAGTCGCTGCCCAGGCACACGTGGTCGTCGCCGGCCACCCGGATGACGTGCTCCACGTGGCGGACCACGGCCTCCATCGACCGGCCGCCCAGGAAGGCGGCGTGGTACATGATCCCGACCACCCCCCCCAGCTCGGCGATGGCCTCGATCTGGGCGTCGTCGATGTTGCGCCAGTGGTCGTGCACGCCCCGCACGCCGGTGTGGGAGACGATGGCCGGCTGGGAGCGGTCGTGCACGGCCAGGGCGTCCCAGAAGCCGCGCCGGTCGACGTGGGCCAGGTCGACCAGGATCCGCCGGGCGTTGAGCGCCTCCACGTAGGCCCGGCCGCCGGAGGTGAGCCCGCCCCTCCCCCACCGCACGGGCACGCTCGGCGTGCCCAGGGCGGAGCCGGTGAGGTGGACGAGGGTGACCCGGGTCACGGTGTCGGACAGGTCGGCCACCCCGGAGGCGTCGACCGCGTTGCCGCCCTGAAGGGCGAGGAACACACCCAGCCGGTCCTCGGCCCGGGCCCGCCGGTAGGCGCCGGCGGTGTCTACCACGGCCACCTTCGGGTGGGACTCCAGGGTGGCCCGCAGGCGGGCCAGGTTGGCCCGGACCGTCCGCCCGCGGCCGGCTCGGGAGCGGAACGGGTTGGTGGCGATGCTGAACACCGCTCCTGTCATGCCCGCGGCCAGCATGCGGGGGACGTCGACCTGGGAGTAGAGGCGGCCGCCGAGCAGGCCGGGGCCGTGGGAGGCGGTCAGGTCGTAGCCGGCCAGACGGGCCCACAAAAAGGTCTCGATGTGGGCGTCGATCAGGTCCATGCGTGCGAAAATGGAGTGGTGGGTACAGCGCCCAGAGTGGCGACGAATGCACTTGGGACCGAGATCCGGGACGTGATGAGTCCCGACCCGGTGACGGTGGCGGCCACGTCGACCGCGGTGGAGGCGGCCCGGGCCATGCGCGACGAGGGCGTGGGCGACGTGATCGTGCTGGGCGGCAGCGCCATCTGCGGCATCCTGACCGACCGCGACATCACCGTGCGGGGGGTGGCTCTGGGGCGCGACCCGGCCCAGATCCGGGTGGGCGACATCTGCAGCCCGGCCGTGGCCACGCTCGAGCCGTCGCAGACCGTCGCCGACGCCGTCCGGCTGATGCGGGAGAAGCGGGTACGGCGGCTCCCGGTGGTCGACGACGGCCGGCCGGTGGGCATCGTGTCGCTCGGTGACCTGGCCGGACGGGGCGAGCTGGCCGAGGCCGGCGCCGGCCCGGCCTCCGCCTGACCGCCCGTCCCCCGACCCCTCAGGCCTCGGGCACCACCGGCGACTCCCCCAGCAGGTGGTCCTCCAGGCCGTCGCCCTCCTCGACCGCGTCCTCCCAGCCGCCGTCGTAGGCCCGATTGGGGTCGGTGCCGCCGCGGATGGGCTCGTCGAACAGGGCGTCGTCTGCCGGTATGCCGCTCATGGGGCGCGTGGATACCCCGACGCGGGCGGGGCCACTCGTCACCGGTGGCACCGGTCCGAGCCGGCGTCCGAGAACGTGCGCCCGGCCTGGGGGACGAACCGCCAGTCGTAGCCGTCGGGGCGCAGGGTGAGGGCCAGCACGCCGTAGGTGCCGCTGTGGCGGACCTCGCTGCCGGTCACCGGCGGGCCGAAGCCGTAGTGGCTGCGCCCACCGGTGCCGACCACGAACGACCGGATGCCCCGCGCCGTGTCCACCGCGCCGGCGGCGTCGAGGGGGGCCAGACGCTCGTAGTTGTGCTCGTGGCCCGCCAGCACGACGTCGGCCCCGAGCTCGTGCAGCGCCGTCCACAGCGGCGCCACGGCCTCGGTCGACCCGTGGTTGCGGCCGGACGAGAATCGAGGGTGGTGCCAGTAGGCCAGGGTGCACGCCGCGCCCGAGGCGGCCAGATCGGCGCGCAGCCACCGTTCCTGGGCCCCGCCGGCCTCGCACCCCACCGCCGAGCAGTTGGAGTTGAGCACGATCACGTGCCAGGAGCCGAGGTCGTAGCTGTACCAGCCGGTGGCCGGGTCGCCGGCCGAGGCCCCGAACCAGCCGAAGTAGCCGGACGCCCTCCGCGTGGCGTAGTCGTGGTTGCCCGGGGAGGGGCGGGTGCGGGCGGTGTGGCGGCCCCACGTCGGTCCGTAGCAACGGGCGAACTCCTCCGCCGTGCCCCGGTCGTAGACGTTGTCGCCCAGCGTGGCCACGGTGGCCTCCGGGGCGGCGTCGAGGAGGGCGGCGGTGGCCTCGTCGCCCTCCGACCGGCAGTCGGCGATGTCGCCGGCGGCCAGCAGGACGGCGGTCCCCCCCGGGGGCGGGCCCGGGGGCGCGCCCGTGGCC
>JALYGL010000245.1 GCA_030777125.1 Actinomycetota bacterium | reverse complement strand
GCCCCACCCGACGGTGGTCGGGTGGGGCCACGTTGGCCTGGGCGTGCTCGGCGCACTTCAGGCCCACCTCGGTCTTGACCAGGCATTGTGGGCAGATCGGCGTGCCACAGTCGGCGCAGGTGAGCCTGGTGGCGTTGCCGTGGGCGCTGCACTCGAGGGGCGGCATGCCGCCACAGTAGGAGCGCGGCCGCGCTATGGCGCGTCTGGAGGGTGAAGTGCCGTCACTCCAGGGCGGTGGCCTCCTCGGCGACCTCGCTCACGGGGGGAACGACCACCTTCTGGCGGATCCGCTCTGAGACCTCCACCATGATCTCGGGGTTGTCGGCCAGGAAGGCCTTGGCGTTCTCGCGCCCCTGGCCCAGCTGCTCGCCCTCGTAGGTGTACCAGGCGCCCGATTTCTTCACCAGGCCCAGGTCGACCCCGACGTCGAGGAGCGAGCCCTCCCGGCTGATGCCCTTGCCGTACATGATGTCGAACTCGCACGTCTTGAACGGCGAGCTGACCTTGTTCTTGACCACCTTCACCCGGGTGCGGTTGCCGATGACCTCGACACCGTCCTTGATCGACTCGATGCGGCGGATGTCGATGCGGACCGACGAATAGAACTTGAGCGCCCGGCCTCCAGGCGTCACCTCAGGTGAACCGTAAATGACACCGATCTTCTCGCGGAGCTGATTGATGAAGATGGCGATGGTGTCGGTCTTGTTGAGGGTGGCGGTGAGCTTGCGCAGGGCCTGCGACATGAGCCGGGCCTGAAGGCCCACGTGGCTGTCGCCCATCTCCCCCTCAATCTCGGCCCTGGGGGTGAGGGCGGCGACCGAGTCGATGACCAGCACGTCGAGGGCGCCGGACCGGGTGAGCATGTCGGCGATCTCGAGGGCCTGCTCGCCGGTGTCGGGCTGGGCGATGAGGAGCTCGTCGACGTTGACCCCGATGGCCCGGGCGTAGACGGGGTCCATGGCGTGCTCGGCGTCGATGTAGGCGGCGACGCCGCCGTTGCGCTGGGCCTCGGCGACGACGTGCATGGCGAGGGTGGACTTCCCCGAGGACTCAGGCCCGAAGATCTCCACGATGCGGCCGCGCGGAAGGCCCCCGACACCGAGGGCGAGGTCGAGGGCCAGGGCCCCGGTGGGCACCGACTCGATGTCCATATGGGTCTTCTCGCCCATACGCATGATCGAGCCCTTGCCGAAGTGCTTGTCGATCTGGCTCATGGCCGCTTCGAGCGCCTTGTCTCGTTCCACCGCGGAGGTTCCCTTCTGTGTGTCCGGTTTCCCGGGCTCGCCTCGTGCGTGCAGGGAGACCCTACGGACCGGGTGTGACAGTTACGGGGGTGTAGTTCCAGCACCGTAATTGCGAACTCGTGTTCGGTCAAGTACCGCCACTGGGCCGGAGACGTGTCATTCTCCCGTCCGTCGGGAACACTCGTGCCAGCCATGTCTTCTCCCAGCGTCGCCGTCGACGCCTGCGCGGTCGCCACGTCCGCGCCCGCCCTGCCGTCCCCCCGGGGGCCGTTGAGCGAGTACGTCGTCGAGCACCTCCGTCGGACACCACAGGCTCTCCCCACGGCCCCGGACCCCCACGGGCATTGGACCGACGACGACCTCCAGCTCGCCCTCTACATCTGCTACGAGCTGCACTACCGGTCCTTCGCCGGCGTGGACGAGCGGTGGGAGTGGCACCCCGAGCTCCTCCGCTTCCGGGCCCGGCTGGAGGACGTCTTCGAGGAGGCTGTCCGGGCCGCGGCCGGGCCGGCGGTCGGCGACGGCGCGGTGGAGGACCAGCTGTGGGCCATCGCCCGAGGTGAGTGCCCGATCGGTCCCGACGGCCGGTCGACACCGTCGCTGTCCGGCTACGTCCTCGAACACGCCACCCTGGACCAGGTCCGGGAGCTGGCCGTGCACCGTTCCGCCTACCAGCTGAAGGAAGCCGATCCCCACACGTGGGCCATCCCCCGGCTCACCGGCGGCCCGAAGGCGGCCATGGTGGAGATCCAGGCCGACGAGTACGGCGGCGGCGTCGAGTCGGAGATGCACTGCTCGCTGTTCGCGGTGACCATGGAAGAGCTGGGCCTCGACCGCACCTACGGCGCCTACCTCGACCACCTCCCGGGGACCACCCTGGCCACCGTGAACCTGATCTCGATGTTCGGGCTGCACCGGCGCCTGCGTGCCGCCCTGGTCGGGCACCTGGCCATCTTCGAGATGACCTCGGTGGTGCCCATGGGCCGATACGCCGAGGCCCTGGCCGCCTTGGGCGTGAACGGGCGGGGCCAACGCTTCTACCGGGTCCACGTGGAGGCCGACGTCCTGCACCAGACCGTCGCGGCGCGCGACCTGGCCGGCAGGTTGGCCGACGACGAGCCCGCCCTGGGCGCCGACATCCTCTTCGGCGCCCGGGCCGTCACCGCGGTGGAGGCGCGCTTCACCGAGGCCGTCCTCGGATGCTGGGCCGCGGGCCGCTCCTCGCTGCGGCTGCCGCTCGGCTGAGCGGTGGCCGTGCCTGAGCTGGCGGCCAGCTACGTCGTCCCCCTGCGGTGGACCGCCGACGGTCCCGTCGAGGAGCTCACCGGGTACCTGCGGGAGCTGTCCACCCGCATGGAGGTGATCGTGGTCGACGGTTCACCGGCCGACCGGTTCTCCGAGCACCACCGGGCATGGGCCGGGTTCACCTCCCACATGGCGCCCGACCCCCGGTTCCGGTTCCTCAACGGCAAGGTCAACGGCGTTCTCACCGGCATCGAGCGCGCCGGACACGAGGCCGTGGTCCTGGCCGACGACGACGTCCGGTACGGCTGCGACGAGCTGGAACGGGTGGTCACCGCCCTGGGGACGGCCGACGTGGTCCGTCCACAGAACTACTTCTGGCCGCTCCCGTGGCACGCCCGCCTGGACACCGCCCGGATCCTGCTCAACCGGGCCACCGGCGGCGACTTCCCCGGGACGCTCGGCGTCCGGCGGTCGACGCTGCTCGGACTGGGCGGCTACGACGGTGACGTGCTGTTCGAGAACCTGGAGCTGATGCGCACGGTCGAGGCCGCCGGCGGCGTGGTCGTCTCCGACCCCGGCTGCCTGGTCCGTCGCTTGCCGCCGACCACGTCGCATTTCATGGGCCAGCGGGTCCGCCAGGCGTACGACGAGTGGGCCCGTCCGGGCCGAATGGCGGCCAGCCTGGCCCTGCTGCCTTCGGTGACGTGGCTGGCCTCCCGCCGCCGGCTGAAGCCCCTCGCCGCGGGAACGGTCGGGACGGTGGTCCTGGCCGAGGTGGGACGAAGGCGAGCCGGCGCTCGGAGCCGGTTCCCGGCCTCCTCCTCCCTCCTGGCGCCGGCATGGGTGGCCGAACGGGCCGTGTGCGCGTGGGTCGCCGTCGGGCGGCGGGCCACCGGTGGCTGCCCGTACGGTGGGGCCCGATTCGTCCGGGCCGCCACCCCGGTCCGCCGGCTTCGGCGCGGCATCCGATGAGCGACGACTACGACTACGACCCGACCGCCTACGGCGCCCATATGGCCGACGAGTACGACCGGCTGTGGGAAGGGCTGGTCGACACCGACCCGGCAGTGGCCTGCCTGGCCGACCTCGCCGGGGCCGGTCCGGTGCTCGAGCTCGGCATCGGCACAGGCCGGCTGGCCCTTCCCCTCGTCGGGCACGGTCTGGCCGTCCATGGCGTCGACGCGTCCGAGGCCATGGTGGCCCAGCTCCGGGCCAAGCCCGGCGGCGACGCCGTGCCCGTCACCATCGGCGACTTCGCCGACGTGCGGGTCGAGGGCTCCTTCTCGCTCGTCGTGCTCGCCCTCAACACCATCTTCGCCCTGCCCACCCAGGACGCCCAGGTCGCCTGCTTCGAGAACGCCGCCCGCCATCTCGGACCCGGCGGCCGGTTCGTCGTCGAGGCATGGGTCCCCGACCCCGTCCGGTTCTCGCCCACCGGCTCCACGGTCGGCGTCCGGCGGCTGACGCCGACCGCGGTGAGCCTCGACGTGGCCGAGCTCGACCCGGTGGAGCAGCGGATGCGCACCACCCAGGTGAGCCTGCGCGACGGGCACCTGCGCCTGCACCCGGCCAACCACCGGTACGCCTGGCCGTCGGAGCTCGACCTCATGGCCCGCGTGGCCGGGATGCGGCGCGAGCACCGCTGGTCGGGGTGGGACCGGGCGCCCTTCACCGCCGGGTCGCACGCCCACGTCACCGTCTACCGGCGCCCGGAGGCGTAGCCAGCGCCTGCTCCAAGAGGGTCGCAGCCCGGTCGAGCACGGCCAGGTCGCGGGCGCTCAGCCCGTCCAGGCGCTGCGACAGGGTGGCCACCCGGCGCCGCCGGCCGGCCTGCAACACCCGCCGGCCCTTGGCCGTGGCCGACACCTCGACCGACCGGCCGTCGGTGGTCGACATCGTCCGCGTCACCAGGCCCAGCGCCTCCAGGTCGGCCACGACCCGGCTCATGGTCGGCGAGCGCACCTGCTCGGCGCCGGCCAACTCTCCGACCGACAGGGGGCCGGCGAAGACCACCACGGAGAGGGCGGACAACCGGGCCGTGCTCAGCCCGGTGGCCTCGTCCTCGCGACGCAGCTGGCGGAGGAGGTGGATGGCGACCGAGTGCAGGCGGTCGGCGACCTCCCCGGGGCTTGGCGGCGACCCCATAGGTAGGTAGCCTACCTATATGCTCATCTTCGACGCAATCCAGAGCGGTGACGCCGGGCGGGTGCGGGCCGTGCTGCGGGCCGATCCGGCCCAGGCCTCGAGCCGCGACGGCAAGGGTGTCTCGGCCGTCCTGAACGCCCAGTACCGCCGGCGGGCGGACCTGGTCGATGCTGTCCTCGAGGCCCGGCCGGAGCTCGACGTCTTCGACGCCGCCGCCCTGGGCCACGTCGAACGGCTCCGGCAGCTGCTGGACGAGGAGCCGGACGGGGCGGGCGCCTGGTCGGGCGACGGATTCACGCCGCTGCACCTGGCCGCCTTCTTCGCACAGCAAGAGGCGGTGGCCCTGCTCCTCGAGCGCGGCGCCGACGTCGGCGCGGTGGCGCGGAACCCCATGGAGGTCCAGCCGCTCCACTCGGCCGTGGCCGGGCGCGACGCGGAGTCGGTGAGGCTGCTGCTGGCCGCCGGCGCCGACCCCGACGCCCGGCAGCACGGAGGCTGGACCCCCTTGATGGCCGCTCGCCAGCACCAGGACGCCGAGGTGGAGCGTCTGCTTCTCGACTACGGCGCCAACGACCGCGTCTGAGCTCGACTGCCGCCATCGAGTGGGAAGCCAGCCACCACCTCGTAACGCGGAGCGGCGCCGGACAGGTCGCTGCGAACGAGGGCCACCTCGTCGACTCTCCACCGGGCGCTGACCGGCGTCCCGGTCAGGGACCGCAGGTCGACCGACGCCCGCTCGGAAACGCGAGCCAGGGTGACGTGGCCATGGAACGGCCGGTCGTCGGGCGGACGGCCGATCCCGGAGGTGGCGGCCACCACTGCCGCGGCCAACGACTCCACGTCGGCGACGGGCACCTGCAGCACTCGCCGGCCGAACCGGCCCACGGCCGGACCGAGTACGGCCTCGGTAGGCGGGGTTCGACCGGCCACCGCCCCGGACAGGGCCTCGACAACGGGGTCGACGTCCGGCACGGACCCGAGGAACCGCAGGGTCACGTGCCAGTGGTCCGGTCGGGTCCAACGCAACCCCCGGACCTCGGGGCGGGGGATCGCCCCGATGACGTCGAGCACGTCGTCGGGTGGCCAGACGGCCACGAAGAGCCGCGGCACGCCGGGCTCAGCGGCCGGAGAGCAGGCGCCGCCGCAGCATGTCCAGCAGCGAGATGGTGGCGAACTGGCGGATGTGCTGGCGGTCGCCGGGGAGGTGGCACTCGGCCGCCTCCGCGGTGCCGAACGCGTGCACGGCCATGAAGACGGTGCCGACAGGCTGGTCCTCCTGGGTGGTCGGGCCGGCGACGCCCGTGATGCCCAGGCCCACGTCGCTCTCCAGCGCCTTGCACGCACCCGCGGCCATGGCCACGGCCGCCTCCTCGCACACGACCGGCCCCTTGGGCACGCCCAGCAGGTCGTACTTCACCTGGCTGTCGTAGGCCACGATCGACCCCCGCAACCACCTGCTGGCCCCTTCGGTCTCGGCCAGCCGGGCGCCGACCAGGCCACCGGTGAGCGACTCGGCCACGCCCACCGTCATGCCGCGCTCCACCAGCAGCTCGCCGACCACGCGCTCCATCGACTGGTCGTCGACGCCGAAGACGAGGTCGCCCAGCAGGGCCCGCAGCTCGGCCTCCTCGGCGTCGAGCATGCGCACGGCGGCGTCGTGGTCCGGCGCCTTGGCCGTCACCCGCACCTTGATGCCGTCGATGCCCGAGGCGAGGAAGGCAATGGTCGGGTTGGTCTGGGTGTCCACGCGTGGCGCCAGGCGCTCGGCCAGCTCCGACTCCGCCGCGCCCCATGTGCGCACCATCCGGCTGAGGATCACCGCCGACGCCCCGGCTCGACGCTTGAGGTCAGGGATGACGGCCCGGTCGAGCATGTCCTTCATCTCGAACGGCACCCCGGGGATGGCGTAGATGGTCTTCTCGCCGCCGGCGGCCGGACAGATCAGTCCTGGCGCGGTGCCCCGCGTCTGGGGGATGAACCGGGCGCCGTGGGGCAGATCGGCCTGGCGCGCGTTGCTGGCCGCCATCTCCCGGCCCCTTGCCGAGAAGATGCCCCGGATGCTCTCGACCATGGCCGGGTCGCGCTCGAGGGGCACGCTCAGGACCTCCGCGATCGCCTCCCGGGTGATGTCGTCGGGCGTCGGCCCGAGACCGCCGCACACCACGACGGCGTCGGTGCGGGAGAGCGCGGCCCGCAGGGCGGTGGTGATGCGCGCCTGGTTGTCGCCCACCCGCGTCTGGAAGTGGCAGTCGATGCCAGCCAGGGCCAGCGACTCGCCGATGACGGCGGAGTTGGTGTCGACGACCTGGCCCAGCAGCAGCTCGGTGCCCACGGCCACGACCTCACAGCGCACGGATCACCCGGCGCCCGTCGAGGAGGTACTGGGCGCCCGTGGTCAGCGTCATCCCGACCGCAGCCCACAGAACGGTGACGGACAGCGCGTCGGCCACGCTCCCCGTCGCCGGCACGAGAGCCAGGGCCACGGCGATGTCCTGCACCCACGTCTTGACCTTGCCCGAGAGACGGGCGGGCACGGAGATCCCCCTCCGGCCGACGTAGGACCGGTAGGCGCTGACGGCGACCTCCCGGAAGGCGATCAGCGCGACCGGCAGCCACCACACGATGCCCTTGGCCACCAGGGCCGCCATCGCCCCCAGCACGATGATCTTGTCGGCCAGGGGGTCGAGGAACGCGCCCGACCGGGTGGTGCCGTGGCGCCGGGCCAGCCAACCGTCGACGACGTCGCTGGCCGCCAGCACGAACCACAGGGCGAACGCCTCCCAGCTCCGACCGGACCCGAGAACAAGGGCGATGAGAACCGGCATCAGGACGACGCGGGCCAGGGTGATGGCGTTGGCGGGCGTGGCCAGGGCGGTGGGGCCGAAGCTCGACGTGGACACCGGCCGTCAGGCCGCTTCCAGGTCGGTGCCGGCCACGCCCGTGACGGTCACGGTGGCCAGCCGGCCGACCGACAGCGAGTCCGGCACGAGGACGACCCCGTCGATCTCCGGCGCCTCCCGGTGGCTGCGGCCGATGCCGGGCTCGTCGACGAGCACCTCGGTCCGCTCCCCCACCAGCGCGGCCCGGCACTCGAAGGTGACGGCGTCCTGCAGCTCGGTGAGCTCCCGCTGCCGCTCGGCCACCAGGCCGGCGTCGACGGTGCCGTCGAGGCCGGCGGCATGGGTGCCCTCCTCGGGCGAGTAGGCGAAGAACCCGGCCCAGTCCAGCCGGGCGTCCTCGAGAAATCGCAGGAGGAGGTCGTGGTCGTCCTCGGTCTCGCCTGGGTAGCCGACGATGAAGGACGACCGGAAGGCGGCGTCGGGCCGACGCCGCCGGATGTCAGCGATGCGGCGCAGGAAGCGCTCGGCGTCGCCCCACCGACGCATCCGGCGGAGCAGCGGCTTGGAGACGTGCTGCAGTGACAGGTCGAAGTAGGGCACGCCGGTGGCGCAGATGGCGTCGACCAGGCGGTCGTCCAGCTCGGACGGGTACAGGTAGAGCAGGCGGGTGCGGTCCACCATCCGGTCAACGGCCTCGATCAGGGGCACGATGGCGCCCTTGTCGCCGACGTCGCGCCCGTAGGACGCCAGATCCTGGGCCACCAGGACCACCTCGGCCACCTCGAGCTGCTCGACCTCAGCCACGATGGCGTCGAGCGGCCGCGACCGTTGCTTGCCCCGGAACGACGGGATGGCGCAGAACCCGCACGTGCGGTCGCAGCCCTCGGCCACCTTGACGTAGGCCCACGGCGCCGATGATTTCGGCCGGGGCAGGTTCAGCAGGTCGAGCGCCGGCACCGGGCGTGACCGGCGGAGGGTGACGGGCACCCCGAACCCGGCCACCGCGTCCACCTCGGGCAGTGCCGCGGCCAGCTCGTCGCCGTAGCGCTCGGCCATGCACCCGGTGACCACCAGGCGGGCGCCCGGCCGCCGCGACTCGGCCAGGGCGAGGACGGTCTCGACCGACTCCTCCCGCGCCGCCTCGATGAACGCGCAGGTGTTGACCACCAACAGTTCGGCCTCGTCCGCCCGGGCGGCCGCGACGAGGCCGTCAGCCCGGAGGGTGCCGACCAGCTTGTCGGAGTCGACCTGGTTCTTCGGGCACCCCAGCGTCTCGATCCAGTACCGACCGGATTCGTTGCCCACGCCGCAAAGATAGGCGCAGCGGCGGTCTCGCTCCTGCGCCTCGGGTCAGCTCTTGCCCAGCATCCGGTTCATCTTCGTGCCGCAGACCGGGCACGCGCCCTGTGCCGCCCGCCGCCCGTTGGCCAGGTCGACCTCTTCGCCCTCGAAGTCTCGCTTCTCACGGCACTTCACGCAGTAGCCGTTGTAGTTCGCCATCAAGTCTCCGTTCGTGAGGTCGTGCTCGGTTACCTTCCCGCACCTGCAGTGGTCCAAAAGGGGGCAAGCGCACAACAACACAGAGGAGGTCGCCCGCATGTACCACTTCGCAGTCGTGGCATTGCTCGGTCTGGTGGCCCTGAAGGTCACGGACCTGCTGGTCGAGCTGGTGCCCGGCCTCGACCGGATACGCACCCTAGTGCTGTTCACCCTCGCCGTCATCCTGGCCGCCGCGCTCGACTACTCGCTGCTCGAGGGCTTCGGCATCCCGGTACGGGAGAGCTGGATGGGCATCGGCGTCACCGGCCTGGTGATCGGCTCGCTGAGCGCCGCCTGGCACGCGGCCTTCGGCTGGCTTGGCGTCACCGACGGCGAGACCCCCGAGTCCCGCCCGGGCCGCCCCCGCATCGCCGCGTAGTTGAAGCGGCGGGGCACCCGCCGCACTCGTCCGATGGCGCCTCAGCGTTGAGGCGCCATCGCCGCGTTACACAGGCCGGCGGGGTTGGGGCCCCGCCGGACCGGGGGGCGAGGTCCGAAGGAACCGGGTGCCCGCCGCAGCGATCGGCGCACCTAGCTGCGGGCTCGCAGCTGGTCGAGCTCCTCGGGAGTCATGAGCACGGCCCGGGCCTTCGACCCCTCGCTGGGGCCGACCACCCCCCGCCGCTCCAGCAGGTCCATGAGCCGTCCGGCCCGGGCGAAGCCGACGCGCAGCTTGCGTTGGAGCATCGAGGTCGACCCGAGCTGCGACCGCACGACCAGCTCCATGGCCTCGGCGAGGAACTCGTCGTCGTCACCGTCCGGGGAGCCGTTCATGCCGCCGGCGGACGGCTCGTCGCCCTCGACGCCGTCGACGTACTGCGGGTGGGCCTGACGCCGCCAGTGGGCGACCACCTTTCGCACCTCGTCCTCGCCGACCCACGGTCCCTGCACGCGCATGGGGACGTTCGACGAGGCGATGGCCATGAGCATGTCGCCCTGGCCGACCAGGCGCTCCGCCCCCGGCTGGTCGAGGATGACCCGGCTGTCGGCCAGCGACGACACGGCGAAGGCCAACCGCGACGGGATGTTGGCCTTGATGACGCCGGTGATGACGTCGACCGACGGACGCTGGGTGGCGATGACCAGGTGGATCCCCACCGCTCGCGCCATCTGGGCGATCCGGCAGATCGACTCCTCCACGTCGCGGGCCGCCACCATCATCAGGTCGTTGAGCTCGTCGACCACGATGAGGATGAACGGCAGACGGGGATAGGTCAGGTCGGAACCCGGTTCCGGCTTGAGGTCGCCGCGCTCGTAGGCGGCGTTGTAGCCGGTGATGTCGCGCACGCCCACCTCGGCCAGCAGGTCGTAGCGACGCTCCATCTCGTGGACCGCCCAGTCGAGGGCGTTGGCGGCCCGCTTGGGGTTGACCACGACCTGGGTGAGCAGATGGGGCAGGCCGTTGTACTGGCCCAACTCGACCCGCTTGGGATCGATGAGGATCATCCGGACCTGGTCCGGCGTGGCCCGCATGAGCACGGAGGTGACGACCGAGTTGATGCACGACGACTTGCCTGCGCCCGTCGCCCCCGCGATCAGGACGTGAGGCATCTCGGCCAGGTTGACCAACCTCGGGCGACCGGCGATGTCGCGCCCCATCGCCGTCTCCAGGGGGTGGGTGGCCCTCGCCGCCTCCGGCGTGGCCAGGATGTCGCCCAGCAGCACGAGCTGGCGTGACTTGTTGGGGACCTCCACGCCGATGGCCGACCGGCCCGGGATCGGAGCCAGGATGCGCACGTCGGCGGACGCCATGGCGTAGGCGATGTCCTTGTGCAGGTTGGTGACCTTGGCCACCTTCACACCGGGGCCGAGCGCCAGCTCGTAGCGGGTGACGGTGGGCCCAACGGTCACGCCGGCCAACGTCGTCTCGACGCCATGGGCGGCCAGGGCCGCCTGCAGCACCGTGCCCTGGGCTTCGACCATCCGGGTGTCGACCTCGTGGGCCTCACCCCGCTTGAGCAATGAGAGCGACGGCAGGCGCCACGTGTCGGCCTCGGCCGCCGGCCCGAGTTGGATGGCCAGCTGCTCGACCGGCTCGGGCGTCGTCGCCGCGGCCTCGTCGAGCGGCGCCAGCGGGGGCGGCGGTTCGGGGTCGTCGGCCGTGGCCGGTTCCACCGCCGGTGCCGGCTCCGCCGAGCGGTCGGGGGTGACGACGCCGGTGCCGGACCAGCCCTCGGCCGAGCCGTCGGGCGAGCGATCGGGAAGGACGTCGGGGAGCGTGGTCACGGCCCGGGCGGCAGCCGCAACCAGCCGACGGACGGCTGCCGCCGCGGTGGCGACGTGGCCGGCGGCGGTGCGGACGGTGGAGCGACTGATCACGAGGAGGCCCACGCCGCCGATCGTGGCCAGCACCGCACCCGCGCCCCAGGACGCCAGGAGGGTGCGCAGTGGCTCGGCGGCCACCAGTCCGACGAACCCCCCGGCGTGGCGCAGGTCCCTTACCGGGGCGCCGAAACCAGGGCTCGCGGTCACCAGGTGCAGGATGCCGGTGGCGGCCACGGTGACCAGGGCCACCCCCGCACCCAGGCGTCCGGGGCCCTCGAGCGGCCGCCGCCAGAGCACCAGGGCGCCGACTGCCACCAGGGCCGGCGGCAGGCCGGCCCGGCCCAGGCCGAGGACGGCTCCGGCGCCGTCGCTCAGGAGCTGGCCCGCGGGCCCGGCCAGGTCGCCGTAGACGGACAGGGCGGCAACCAGGCCGGCCAGCACCAGGACCAGGCCGGCGACGTCGTGGCCGTGCCCGCCGAGCGAGAGCCGTCGGGACGGACGCCGGGCGGCAGGGGCGCGCGTCGGTGCCGGTCTCCGTTTCCGGGCGGGGGCGCGCTTCGCCGGCGCCCGCTTGGCCGGTGCCGAGGCCTTGGTTGCCACTGGCAACAACGGTAACACCAGCAACTACAGCAACAGGGCCTGACCCCTGGAACGCCCTGTCGCCGATCGTCCCCCCTGGGCGGCGAACGTTCGCGATGGGCGGACCGGGGGCGGTGACCCGGGTCAGGCCTCCATCACGACGGGAACGATCATCGGGCGACGTCGGGTGCGCTCGCTGACGAAGCGGCCCAGGGCCTGGCGGACCAGGCGCTTCAGGCTCTCGAAGTCGGTGTTGCCCTCGTCGGCCGCCTTCTCCAGGGCCTCGACGACCTTCTCACGGGCCTCGCCCAGCAGGGCCTCGGCCTCGGGGGCGTGCACCCACCCCCGGGTGATGATCTCGGGCCCGGTGAGCACCTCGCCGGAGTTCACGTCGACGGCCACGACCACCACGACCACGCCCTCGTCGGCCAGCACCCGCCGGTCACGCAGCACGCCGTGGCCGACGTCGCCCACGATGCCGTCGACGTAGAGGTACCCGGACGGCACGGTGTCGACGAACTCGATGCCCTTGTCGGTGAGCTCGACCACGTCGCCGTCCTCGGCCAGCAGGACGTCGAACTGCTTGACGCCCATCTCCATGGCCAGGCGGGCGTGGCGGTTGAGGTGACGGAACTCCCCGTGCACGGGGATGAAGTGCTGCGGCTTGGCCAGCGACAGCAGGGTCTTGAGCTCCTCCTGCATGGCGTGCCCGGTGACGTGCACCGCGGCCACCCCCGAGTGCACCACCTCGGCGCCCAGACGGAACAGACCGTCGATCACCTTGTTGACGGTGTACTCGTTGCCGGGGATGGCGTGGGCGCTGAGGATGACCACGTCGCCCTCCCCCACCTTGAGCCACTTGTTCTCACCGGCGGCCATCAAGGCGAGGGCCGACATGGGCTCCCCCTGCGAGCCGGTGGAGATGACGCACACCTTGGCCGGGTCGAGGGAGTCGACCTTCTCGATGTCGACCAGGCGGTCGTCGGGCACGTGCAGCAGCCCCATCTGGCGGGCCAGGGCCACGTTCTTGGCCATGGAACGGCCCAGGGTGGCGACGGTGCGGCCGTTGGCCAGGGCGGCGTCGGCGATCTGCTGGATGCGGTGGATGTGACTGGCGAAGCAGGCGGTGATGATGCGCTTGCCCTTGTGCTCCCGGAACAGCTCGCGCAGCACCCTGCCGACCGAGCTCTCGCTGCGGGTGTGGCCGGGCTCCTCGGCGTTGGTGGAGTCGGACAGCAGCAGGCGGACTCCGGGGTCGTGACCCAGGGCGCCGATGCGGGACAGGTCGGTGACCCGCCCGTCGACCGGGGTCAGGTCGAGCTTGAAGTCGCCGCTGTGCATGATCACCCCCTGAGGGGTGTGGAAGACGGTGGCGAAACCATGGGGCACCGAGTGGGTGACGGGGATGAACTCACAGTCGAACGGGCCGATGCGGCGACGCTCGCCGTCGGCCACCTCGATCAGCTGGGTGCGCTTCAGCAGCCCGGCCTCGTCGATGCGGTTGCGGGCCAGCCCCAGCGTGAGGGCGGAGCCGTAGATCGGGAACGAGAGGTCACGGAGCAGGAACGAGAGCCCGCCGGCGTGGTCCTCGTGGCCGTGGGTGATGATGCACCCCTCGATGCGGTCGGCGTTCTCCCGGAGGTAGGTGAAGTCGGGCAGGACCAGGTCGACACCGGGCATCTCGGCGTCCGGGAACATGAGCCCGCAGTCGAGCAGCATGATGCGGCCGTCCTGCTCCACGCAGGCGCAGTTGCGGCCGATCTCCCCCAGGCCGCCCAGGAAGGTGATCCGGACGGAGTCAGCCAACGGGTTCCTTCACCCTCCCCGGGAGCTGGCCAGCACGTGACGGGCGGCGTCCTCCAAGCCGGACGGCGCCGGGCCCAAGGGGAGCCGGCACTCGCCGACCCGATGCCCGAGGACGCGCATCATGGCCTTCGCCGGCAGCGGGTTCGGGGCGGCGTCGCTGCTCTCGAAGTCGAAGGAGGCGAACATGCCGGCGTTGGCCCGCCGGGCGGTGACCGTGTCGCCGGCCACGAAGGCGGCGATCATTTCCGACATCTGGCGGCCGACCCAGTGCCCGGCCACGCTGACGACGCCGACGGCGCCGACGGACAGCAACGGCAGGGTCTGGTCGTCGTTGCCGGAGTAGACCTCGAAGCCGGCGGGGGCCAGGTGGGCCAGCCGGGCGCTGGCGGCCACGTCGGAGGCGGCGTCCTTGACCGCCACCACGCTCGGCACCTCCCGGGCCAGCCGGACGAGCACGTCGGTGGCGATCTTGCGGCCCGTGCGGACCGGGATGTCGTAGACCATCAGGGGCAGCTCGCTGGCCGCGGCCACGGCCCGGAAGTGGGCGTCGATGCCGGCCTGCGACGGACGGTTGTAGTACGGGGTGACCACCAGGGCCCCGGCCACGCCGGTGGTCGCCGCCTGGCGGGTGAGCTCCACCGAGTGAGCGGTGTCGTTGCTGCCGGTGTTGGCCACCACCGGGACGGTGACGGCCTCGGCCACCGCCCGGCACAGGTCGAGCTTATATAATAATTAGAGCACCGGGCCCTCACCGGATGTGCCGGCCAGCACCAGGCCGTCGCTGCCGTTGTCGACCAGCCAGCGCGCCAGTGAGACGGCGGCGTCGAGGTCGAGCGCACCGTCTGCGTCGAAGGGCGTCACCATGGCGGTGACCACCACACCGAACCGAGCCATCCCGAGACCCTAACGCGGGCACGCTCAGCGCCTCAGCGGAGGCAGGGCCCGGTGTCCACGGCCCCGCCCCGCGGGACGTCGAGCACCGCGGCCAGCTCCTTGTCGGTGAGGGCGTAGGCGGTCGCCGAGCGGTCAGGGGCGATGGCGAAGGCCACACCCACGACCGCCCCCGAGGTGTCGACCAGGGGCCCGCCCGAGTCGCCCGGCGCCAGGTTCGAGGCCAGGACGTAGACGTCGCGGCGGGTGGTGCTGCGGTTGTAGATGTCGCGCCCTATGGCGCTCACCCGGCTGTCCACCCGGGCCGGTGAGACCTCCAGGGGGTTCTGGCCGCCCGGGTGCCCGAACACCGCGCCGGCCTCGCCCACGGTGGCCGACTCGACCGGCAGGGGGGCCTGTCCGAGGCCGTTCACGCGGAGGACGGCCAGGTCACGGGCGGGGTCGAACACCTGGACGGTGGCGTTCAGAACCCGCCCGTCGAGCCGCCGCACCTGGGGCCGGTCGACGCCGGCGACCACGTGGGCGTTGGTGACGATGGTGTCGGGAGCAGGCGAGAAGCCGCTGCCCTGCAGCACGCGGCCGCAGGCGGTCCCGGTCACCTTCACTGTCGAAGCCGCCACTCGGCTCTGCACCGCCTGGGCCAGGGCCAGATCGCCCGGCGGGGCGCCCGTGCCCGGCGAGGGGCGGAGGTCGGCGAAGACCTGGGGGAAGTTGGCGTCGGTGACCAGCTGGCGCAGGGTCTGCAGCGGCTTGGGGGGGCGCGGGGCGGCGGTGTCGACCGCCCGGGCCACCGAGGAGTTGCGGACCTGGCTCGACAGCTCCCCCGGCACCGACGACAGCGCCGGCAGCATCAGCCACAGCAGCACCAGCACGCCGAGCCCGCCGGCCGCCAGTCCGGCGGCCTTGTCGGCCTGGCGCAGGGGGCCGAACGGCATCAGGCGGCGCAGCTGGCTACCCAGACCCTCGCCGATGGCGGCGCCCACGCCGGCCGCCAGGATCAGGGCGCCGATGACGATGATGACGCGGATCTGCTCGTCCGGGGCCCGAACTTTGTCCAACAGTGTCGGGATGAAGGCGGCGCCGACGGCCAGCCCCAGGACCCACCCGGCCCATCCCGCCACCCGGGCGACGAATCCCACCCGGTAGCCGCCCACCGCGGCGGCGGCCACCACCACCACTACGACGACGTCGAAGAGGTTCACCCGCTGGGCCCGCCGCTCAGGCCGCCGCCGCCCGGCGGAGGAGGTCGTCGTAGACGGAAGGGTCGTCGCCGGTGACCACCGGGAAGCCCCGGCCCTTGTCGCCGTGCCAATGCATGTCGATCCCCGGATTGTGCACGTCGGTGCCGTCCGGCAGGAAAACGTGGGGGCTGCCGGTGACCGCCGGCGCCATGGCGACCTGGTGCTGGTCCATGGCCGCCCGCCGGGCCCGACCGTCGTCGAGGGCGGCGGCCACCGCCCCGGCGTCGACCCCGTCGCACGACTCGGCCACCTCCAGGATGACGGACCGCACGGAGATGCAGCGGCTCTGGCCGAAGAAGGCCACCCGGAGGCCCCGGTCGAGCTGCTCACTGGCGGCCGGCCCCTGCTCCTTGGTCGCCTGGACCGCCTCCATGGCCGGAAGGGTCGTGACCGGGTACCGGTAGGTCTCCTGCTGCCACAGCTGCCACCCGGCGCCCGGGTCGAGCGTGCCGACGGCCACCGTCTCGGCGTCGAGGGTCAGCTTGGGCGTCGGCCGGCGGTTCACCACCTCCAGGGCGAACACCCGGTGGTCGAGCACGACGGCGCCTTCCAGGCCCAGCGCGGTCCGGGCCCGGAGCAGCCGGTACACGGC
>JALYGL010000244.1 GCA_030777125.1 Actinomycetota bacterium | reverse complement strand
GCGCCGGGCCGCCCTGGCCGACGAGCGGCGGGTGTTCGAGGCCGCCTGCTCGCGGGCCACGGGGCGGCTGCTGGGCACGGCTGCACCCGCGCCCGGCGTCCTGCTGAGCCGCTTCGTCGAAGCCTGGCCCCGCCGGGCCGGGCAGCTGCCCGATGCTCCCGGCCCCGTTTCCGTCCCCCGGGCGACCACGGTCAACCCCGTGCCCGTCTTCCCCGACGGCCACCTGCACCTGTCGGCCTCCGCCCTCGACACCTACGACGACTGCCCCCTTCGGTACTCCTACCAGTACGTCCTCCGGGTCCGCGACGACGCGGGCGTACGGGCCGATCTGGGCACGCTGGTGCACCGGGTGCTGGCCCAGTTCCTCGACCCCGACAAGTCCGACCGGCCGCCGGACGACCGGCCGCCGCGCACCCGCGACGCTCTTCTGGCCCTGGCCCGGGAGTTGTGGGTCGACGACATCGCCCGGTACCGGCCCCAGGTGGAGGAGGCGCGCCGTCTGTACTTCGAGATGCTCGAGCGGTGGTGGGAGGCGGAGGGCGACGGGCCGGGGGCGCCCGAGGTGCTCGCCGTGGAGCGCCGGTTCGACATCGAGGTGGGCGGGCACCGCCTGACCGGTTCCATCGACCGGATCGACCGGGCCGGCGACGGCCACGGCATCCGCATCGTCGACTACAAGACGGGCAAGAGCGAGCCTCCGGCGGGGACGATGCCCGACAACCTCCAGCTGGCCGTGTACCACCTGGCGGCCACGCGCGACCCCGGCCTGATGGCGTTGGGACCGCCCACCGAGCTGCGGCTGCTCTTCCTGCGCACCATGCACCAGTACGAGCAGCCGGTGATCGCGAACCACGCCGGCGCCACCGAGGCCCGGGTGCTGGCCGCGGCCGAGCGGATCAGGGACGAGCAGTTCGACCCGTCGGTCGACGCCAACTGCCGCATCTGCCCGTTCCACCGGCTGTGCCCGATGCAGGAGGAGGGACGGGAGGTTGCCGCGGGAGACATGGCCGGATGAGCGGCTTCGCGCCCACGCCGGAGCAGCGGGCGGCCA
Source organism: Actinomycetota bacterium (assembly GCA_030777125.1). Classification (GTDB taxonomy): domain Bacteria; phylum Actinomycetota; class Acidimicrobiia; order Acidimicrobiales; family AC-14; genus JALYGL01. The sequence goes on along the minus strand of JALYGL010000244.1, from coordinate 5,442 downwards.
TCGGCGCGCCCCTCGAGCCGCAGCTTCTCGTGGCCGGGGCCGGAGCGGGCAAGACCACGGTGATGGCCCGGCGCATCTTCCACCTGGTCGAGCAGGGCCTGGCCCGACCCGACCAGGTCCTCGGGCTCACCTTCACCAACAAGGCGGCCCAGCACCTGAAGGAGCAGGTCCGGGCCGTGCTCGGACCCGACACCGACGTCACCGTGGCCACCTACCACTCCTACGGGGCGTCGCTGGTGGCCGACCACGCCCTCGAGCTCGACCTCGACCCCGGCACCCAGGTGCTGAACCGGGCCCAGTCCTGGCAGCTGCTGTTCGCCGTGTTCGACGAGTTCCGCTTCGAGAAGCGGGCCACGTTCTCGCCCGAGTTCCTCCTCAACGACGCCTTGAACCTGGCGTCCCGGTGCGCCGACCACCTGGTGCCGGTCGAGGCCGTCATCGACGACTGCGCCCGGCTGCAGGTCCGGGCCCGCTGGAAGAAGCTGGGCGACACCGCGGCCATGCGGGCCGAGCTGTGCCAGGTGGTCGCCGCCTACCAGCGGCGGAAGCGCGAACGGAACCTGCTCGACTTCGGCGACCAGGTGGCTCTGGCCGTGCGGCTGCTCACCGACCACCCCGACGTGGCCGGCGCCGAGCGCGACCGGCACCCGGTCGTGCTGCTCGACGAGTACCAGGACACCAACTTCGCCCAGCGCCGGCTCCTGCAGCTGATCTACCCGCCGGGGTCCGCCATCACCGCGGTGGGCGACGACATGCAGTCGATCTACGCCTTCCGGGGCGCCCACCTGGCCAACATCCTGCGGTTCACCGAGCACTTCCCGCCCGTCACCACCCGACCGCTGCAGATCACGTTCCGGTTCGGGCCCGACCTGGTCGCCCTGGCCAACGGCATCCAGGCCAACGTGGCCGAGGCCCTCGACAAGGAGCTGGCCGCGGCCCCGGGCGCGGCCGCCACCGGCATCGAGTGCTTCCTCGCCGCCGACGACCTGGAGGAGGCGGCCGTCATCGCCGCCGACGTGGCCGGTCGGGGCCAGCCCTACGGCTCCACCGCCGTGCTGTGCCGCAAGCGCCGACTGATCCGGCCGATCGTCGACGCCCTGGAGGAGCGTGGCGTGCCCGTGGAGGTGCTGGGGGCGAGCGGCCTGCTCGACCGGCCGGAGGTGGTCGACGTGGTCTCGTGGCTGGAGGTGCTGGCCGACCCGGCCGCATCGGTCGCCCTGCTGCGGATCCTGGAGGGGCCGAGGTACCGGATCGGCCGGCACGACCTGGCCGCCCTGGCCCGTCACACCCGGCGCCTGGAGGCCGAGGGTGAACCGGCCCTGCTGGCCGACTCCTTCGACGACCCGGCCTCGGTGCCGGAGCTCTCCGCCGGCGCCCGGGCCCGGCTGGCCGCCTTCCGCTCCGAGCGGGGCCGGCTGGCCGCAGCCGCCGGCCGCCTCCCGGTGCTCGAGCTGGCCGAGGCGGTCATCCTCCGCACCGGGCTGTGGCGGGCGGCGGGTGACCGGGGCCGGGAGAACCTGTTGCGCTTCCTCGACCTGGCCGAGCGGTTCGAGCCGGTGGAGGGCGATCCCGGCCTGCCGGCGTTCGTGGAGTACCTCCAGCTGCTGGACGAGTCGGAGGAGGACCTGGCCGAGGCCCATCCCACCGACACCGACGCGGTGAAGGTGATGACCGTGCACCAGGCCAAGGGCCTGGAGTTCGACGTGGTGCACGTCCCCGGGTTGGCCGGCCGGGGCTCCTCCAAGATCTTCCCCGACGGCCGGGCGGGCGAGAACGCCGTCTCCAACTCTTCCGCCCTGCCCTGGTGGCTCCGGGAGGACGACGAGGGCATCCCGTCGCCGGCGACGGCGACGATGGCCGACATCGACGCCGCCATCAAGGCCCGCAAGCTCGACGAGGAGTGGCGGCTCCTCTACGTGGCCTGCACCCGGGCCCGCCGGCTCCTGGTGTGCTCGGCCGCCCACTGGTACCGCGGGGCGACAGAGCCGCAGGGCCCGTCGCCGTTCTACGACTTCGTGGCCGGGCGGAGAGAGGTCGTCGAGCGCTTCCGCCACCCGCCGGCCACCGTCGACCCGGCGGTGACGGCGAAGCAGCGCCAGCAGGCCGGGATCCGGGCCCGGTACGAGGCGTCCGTCACGGCGAACCCGCCCAAGGAGGTGGAGCAGCTGCGTCTCGACGCCGTCGCCGCCGGCCCGCCGGCCCCTTCGCGCCGCGCCCCGACCACCCTCTCGGTCACCTCCCTGGTCAGCTACGCCCGCTGCCCCCGGCAGTTCTACTGGACGGTGGTGCGTCCGCTCCCCCGGCGTTCGTCGGCAGCCGCCCGCGTCGGCACCGAGGTCCACCGCTGGATCGAACAGCGGGCCGGGCGCCAGCTGACGCTGATCGAGCCCGACCCCACGCCGGAGGACGCGATCGACGGCGACGGCGCGCCGGGCCACCTGTCACCGGCCGCCCGCCTGGAGGCGTCGTTCCTGCGCAGCCCGTGGGGCGCGCTCGACCCCGTGCGGGTGGAGGCGCCGTTCGTCCTGGCCATCGACGGCCATCTGGTCCGGGGCCGGATCGACGCCGTCTACGAGCGCGACGGGCGTATGGAGCTGGTGGACTTCAAGACCGGCCGCCGGGCCGACACCGACGACGCCGGCGCCGGCGCCCAGCTCGACGTGTACGGCCTGGCCGCGATGGACACCTGGGGGGTCGACGCCGACCGTCTGCGCACGACGTACTGCTACCTGCAGGCGGACGGGCCCCCGGAGGTGCTCACCGCCGACTGGGACGCGGGCGTGGCCGCCGCCGTCAGAGCCCGGCTGTCGGCCACCCTCGACCGGCTGGCGGCGGCGTCCTTCGGGACCACCCCCGGCGGGTGGTGCCGGGGTTGCGACTTCCTGTCCGTGTGCCCGGCGGGTACCTCCCACGTCCACGGCACCACCCCCGGCCCCGGCTGACCAGGGGCCGGGCTCACCCTGCGTCAACGGGTCGTCCGACGGTCGGACGCCAACAGGGGCTCGGCCACCTCCGACAGGGCCGCGGCCACGGCCGGCACCTCGGCCCCCGGCAGACGATCCACGAAGAGGCGCCGCACGCCGGCCACGTGCGTGGGCGCGGCCTCCTCCACCCGGGCCATGCCCGCGGGGGTGAGGACGGCGTACGCCCCCCGCCGGTCGGTGGGGCACGCCTCCCGGGTCACCAGCCCCTCCGCCTCCATGCGGGTGACGTGGTGGGTCAGGCGACTGCGCGACACCAGGGCCCGATCGGCCAACTGGCTCATGCGCAGCCGCCGGTCGGGCGCCTCCGAGAGGTTCGACAGGATCTCGTAGTCGGCCAGGGAGAGGTCGTGCTCGTGCCGCAGCTCGGCGTCGAGCTGCTCGAACAGCCGGGAGCTGACGGCGACGAGCGACCGCCAGGCCCGCATCTCCTCCTCGTCCAGCCACCGCACCGGCTCCATGCCTCCAGCGTACCCAGGGACGGATGGAAATAGTTTCAGTCTAAATCATGTTGAACAAAATGGTTCTGACCAATACTACTTCCCGGAGGTGCACCATGTCCGTCACCACCCCTGTCCTGCTCCCCGCCGGCACCTGGGAGATCGACCCCAGCCACTCCACCGTCGAGTTCGTCGTCCGCCACCTGATGGTGTCGAAGGTGAGGGGCCGCTTCACCGACTTCTCCGGGACGGTGACGGTGCCCGAGAACCCCCTGGAGGCGGTCGTGCGGGCGTCGGTGGACGTACGCTCCATCCACACCGGCGACCCCCAGCGGGACGCCCACCTGCGCACGGCCGACTTCTTCGAGGCCGACAAGTACCCGACCATGGAGTTCGTCTCGACCGGGATCCGCCCCGCCGGTGACCGGTACGTCCTGAGCGGCCGGCTGACCCTGCACGGAGTGACCCGTGACATCGAGCTCGACCTCGAGTTCAACGGCGTGGGCCCGGGCATGGACGGCGGCAACCGGGCCGGGTTCACCGCCACCGGCGAGATCAACCGCCGCGACTACGGCATCGACATCACCATGCCGCTCGACGGCGGGGGTGTCGTGGTCGGCGACAAGATCAAGGTGATGCTGGAGATCGAGCTCGCGCAGGACAAGCCGATCGCCTAGTCGGCCCGCCGCCATGATCAGCTACGCGAATACCACCAGGGCGTCGGGGTGGACCCGCACCGACAGGGTGCGGGCGGCGCCCACCGGTGTGCCGTCGAGGCGCAGGGGCAGCGGGCGGTCGAGCTCCATCTGGAGCGCGGCCGTCCGCCGCTCGCGTATGCCGGGGTGGGGCAGGTGGGCGCCGTGGTGCAGGCGGGCCCGCACGGGGAGCAACTGGCCCAACGGGAGCCGGACGTCGTAGCTGTCGAGCAGCCCGTCGTTGGGATGGGCGCGGGGGCCGAGGTTCCACGGGCCCAGCCACTGGGCGTTCATGGCCACGAACGCCCGCCGCCACAGGCGCGACCGGGCCACCAGGTGGGCCACGAAGAGGTGGATGCGCCCGTCCACGAGCACCTCGCCCAGGTCGACGGGGAAGCGCACCCCCTCCCCGGATCGGAGCCGTCGCTCGCTGCCGGCGCCTCCGCCCAGGGTCCGGCACAGGTCGCCTCCCACCAGGGCCAGCGGCGGGTAGGGGCGCCGGGCCCGCCGGGCGTCCTCCACCACCTTGCGGGCCTCGGCGTCGGAGCGCACCACCACGGCGTCGTCGGGCAGCGGCGCCGGTGTCCCCCACGGCTGGCCCTTGGCGATGGGCACGCGGCCTCAGCTCCCGACGACCGACGACGCCGAGACCACGCCCCGGAACAGCCGGTCGGCGGCCTCGCGGGCGGCTTTGGCCGTGGCCGGGGCCGAGGCCACGTCGCCCAGCTGGCGGAGCAGGTCGATGAGCTGCTTGACGTTGCGCACGAAGTCGCCCCCCGACACCTCCTCCTCGGCGATCACCTCACCCAGGTCCTCCCCCGCCGCCCACCCGTAGGCGGCGGCGAAGAAGCCGGCCTCTGGGGGCCGGGTCAGGGGTAGGCCGGCCTCGTCCTCGGCCGCGTTGAGCTGGGTGGCCAGCTGCTCCAGGTCGGCCCAGCGGCGCTTGAACCGGGCCGACGGGAACCAGGGCTCCGGGCCCGTGCCGGGCCTGCGGGCCGTGTAGGTGAACGCCGAGGCCAGGGCGGCCACCGCGGTGGCATCCAGATCGTCGAACAGGCCGGCCCGGAGGGCCTCGGCCACCAGCAGGTCGCACTCGTGGTAGATGCGGGTCAGCTGCTCGCCGGCCGGGGTGAGCGACCAGCCGTCCACGTAGCCCCACGCCTCCAGCACCCGCAGGACGCGGTCGAATTGGCGGGCCAGCGACTCGGTGCGGCCCCGGATGCGCCGCTCCAGCCGGCGCAGGTCCTTCTCCAGCCGCTCCGCCCGCTCGGCCGCCCGCAGGTGCCGGCGGACGTCGGGGCAGCCGGCCACGGGGTGGTCCTCGGC
>JALYGL010000243.1 GCA_030777125.1 Actinomycetota bacterium | reverse complement strand
GGTGGACGGCGGCGCGTCGGGGTGTGGACGAGCCGGGCGCCGGTCACCGTGTCGGGCGTCTCCCTGACGGAGCTCTAGCCAGCGGCTACCTCTGGAGCATCCGCCCGACGGCGCCCATCAGCTCCCGGACCTGCTCGTCGGGGTCGGTGGGGCCCCTCCGTGGCCGGGCGTGGTCGTCGAGCAGCCCGAGGGCCCGCTCCGGGAGGAGGGGGACGACGTGAGCGGTCTCCACAGCTCCGAGGCGGGATTCACCTCCGTACCCGAGCTGCCGGAGGACAAGGACAAGGCCGTGTCCGACCTCCAGGGCCGGGGCCTGCGGGTGGCCATGGTCGGCGACGGCGTGAACGACGCCCCGGCCCTGGCCCGAGCCGACGTGGGGATCGCAAAACGGCGCCGGCACCGACGTGGCCATCGAGTCGGCCGGGGTGGTGCTGGGCCTCGTCGGACCCCCGAGGCGTCCTCGGCGTGATCCGGCTGTCGCGGGCGAGCTACCGCAAAATGCTGCAGAACCTGGCGTGGGGGGCCGGCTAACAAACTCTTCGCCATCCCCCTGGCCGCCGGGGTCCTGGCCTGGGCCGGCTACACCCTGTCCCCGGCCATGGGCGCGGTGCTCATGAGCGCCTCCACCGTGGTCGTGGCCCTCAAGGCCCAGCTGCTGCGCCGGCTCGACCTGCGCCCGGCCTGACCCGTCGGGCCCCGAACGTCGGGGCGGTGTGCCATGCTCTGGCTGCAGTCCGTCCGCACGACCGAGAGGAGGGGTGTCGGCATGAAGCGTCGCTGAGCGGTGCCGCCCTCGCCCGGTCGGGCGAGCGCCCCTCGATCGGCTGACCGCGCCGGTCCGCTCCTGATCCCAGGACCGCCCGCGTAGCAGCCTCCGTCTCGGTTCCCGGCGCCCGCCGGGCGTTCGAGGCTGCGGCCCCCTCTCTGCCGGCGCCATCGCGCCCGCCGACCAGTGTCCATGCACGATCACACCGAGAGCCCGCCGACCAGGCGGCGACGAGCGCTCGTGGCGCTCGCCGCCGTGCTTGCACTCGCCGGTATCGCCTGCGGCGGGACCGACGAGCCGACGGCCGGTCAGACCGGCCGGCCCGCCGTCAGCCAGGAGACGTTCACCATCGGGGCCATCCCCGACCAGGACCCGGAGAAGCTTCAGCGCCTCTACGGCACGGTGGCGACCTACCTCTCGCAGCGGCTGGGCGTGAGGGTCGAGTACACGCCGGTGACCGACTACACCGCCGCCGTCAACCTGTTCCGCTCCGGCGACCTCGACATGGTGTGGTTCGGGGGGCTCACCGGGGTGCAGGCCCGCCTCCAGGTGAAGGGCTCGCGGGCCATCCTGCAGCGCGACATCGACGAGGCCTTCCACAGCGTGTTCATCGTGAACACGGCCTCAGGCATCGAACCGCTGGAATCGGTGGCCGAGCTCAGCCGGCTGAAGGGCCGCCGCTTCACGTTCGGCAGCGAGTCGTCCACCTCGGGCCGCCTCATGCCGGAGTACTTCCTCGACCAGGCCGGCGTCCGCCCCGCCGACTTCTCCGGCCAACCCGGTTTCTCGGGGTCGCACGACAAGACCATCGCCCTGGTCGAGGCCGGGACCTTCGAGGCCGGCGCCCTCAACGAGCAGGTCTGGAAGTCACGCGTCGCCGCCGGTCAGGTCGACCAGTCGAAGGTGAGGGCCGTGTTCACCACCCCCGCGTACCACGACTACCACTGGGTGATCGGGCCCGATGCGGCCACCCGCTACGGCGGCGACTTCGTCGACCGGGTGACGAACGCGTTCACCGCCCTCGACGCCGCCGACCCGCAGGGCAGGGAGATCCTCGACCTGTTCGGGGCCCAGAAGTTCATCCCGACCCAGAACGGGAACTACCGCCAGATCGAGGAGGTGGCCCGCAAGGCGGGCCTCATTCTCTGAGCCGGATGCCCGCCGCCTTCTCCCTCCGGGACGTGACCGTACGCTTCGGCGCGGTCCACGCCCTTGAAGGCGTCGACCTGGACGTCGCCCCAGGTGAACGGGTGGCGCTGGTCGGCCCCAGTGGTGCGGGCAAGAGCACGCTCCTGGGGCTGCTGAACGGGACGCTGCGGCCGTCGAGCGGCCGGGTGGAGGTCCTGGGCCGCGACCTGGCTCGGCTCCGCCCGCGAGAGCTGCGGGCGGTGCAGAGCCGGATCGGCGCCGTACGCCAGCAGTTCGACCTGGTCGGGCCGCTGCGCGTGGTGCACAACGTCAACGCCGGGCGGCTCGGGCAGTGGTCGCTGGCCCGGGCCGCGTGGTCGCTGCTGTCGCCCCGCGACGTGGGCGCCATCGACACGGCCCTCCGCCGGGTCGGGATTCCCGACAAGCTCCACGAGCGCATCGACAGGCTCTCCGGCGGGGAACAACAGCGGGTGGCCCTCGCTCGGGTCCTGGTGCAGGACCCGGCCGCCATCCTGGCCGACGAACCGATCTCCAGCCTCGACCCGGCCCGGGGCCGCGAGGTGATGGACCTGCTGCGCGACCTGGCCGTCGAGCGCGGCCGCACGCTGGTGGTGAGCCTCCACGCCTTCGAGTACGCGGTCAGCCACTGCGACCGGGTCGTCGGCCTTCGGGGGGGCCGCATCCTCTTCGACGCGGCCGCCGACCGGGTCGACGCCGCGATGACCGACGAGCTCTACCGCATCGACCAGCCCGTACAACCGTGACAACCGATCTGCGCACGGCCGAGCCCGAGCTACTCGAGCACGAGGGGCTCGGCGCCCGGCCGGGTGAGGCGCCCCGCAGCCGAATCCGCACGCCACGCCGGACGTGGACGGTCGTGCTGGCGGTCGCGGTGGTGTGGTCGCTGGTGCGGGCGGGCGTGGGGCGAACCGATCTGGTCAACGAGGGTGGGTGGACGCTCGTCGGCCGGTTCTTCGCCGGTGCCGTCCGACCGGAGATCAGCGCCGACTTCCTGCGGCTGACCTGGGACGCCGCCCTCACGACGCTGTCGTACGCGGTCCTCGGCACCGCGGTCAGCGTCGTGGTCGGCCTGGTCCTCGGCGTGGTGGCATCCGAGACGTGGTGGACGCGTCGCCGCGCCGGGTGGACGGTCGCCCGGGGGCTGCTGAGCCTCCCCCGGGGCGTCCACGAGGTGGTGTACGGGCTGCTTCTCGTTACCGTCCTGGGCCTCGACCCCCTCGTGGGCATCCTCGCCATCGGCATCCCGTACGGGGTGGTCACGGCCAAGGTGTACTCGGACCTGCTGGACGAGGCGCCGCACGCCGCGTACGACGCGGTCCGCGCCAGCGGGGTCGGAAGGGTCAAGGCCATGCTCTACACCCTGCTGCCCCAGGCCCGGGGCGACATGGTGTCCTACGCCTTCTACCGGTTCGAGTGTTCGATCCGGGCCGCGGCCATCCTGGGCATCATCGGCGCCGGCGGGCTCGGGTTCCATCTGGCCCTCAGCTTCCAGTCCCTCCGGTACGGCGAGATGTGGACGCTCGTCTACGCCCTCGTCGTCCTCTGCGGCGTGGCCGACGCCTGGAGCAGCCGCCTGCGCCGCCGCCAGGACGACCGCCGGTTCGTGGTCGGGTCCGTGCTGACCGGGGCCGCGCTGGTGGCCGGCGCCCTGTGGCACCTCCGGGTCGACCTCTCGACGCTGTGGTCGGACCGGGCCGTGCGACTGTTCTCCGAACTGGCCGCCGACGCCTGGCCCCCCGACCTGCGGTGGTCGAGCGTCACCCGGCTGGCCCGGCTCTCGCTGGAGACGCTCGAGATGTCGGTCCTGGCCATCGCCATCGCCGCGTCGGCCGGAGCGGCAGTGGCGTTCGTGGCCGCGTCCGGCTCCGGTCGGGGCTGGCGGCGCCTGGCCGCCGGCGGCGCCCGAGCCGTGCTGTTGCTGTGCCGGGCCGTCCCCCCGCCCGTGGGCGCCCTCCTGTTCCTCTTCGTGCTCTTCCCCGGCCCACTGCCCGGCGCCCTGGCCCTCGGCCTCTACAACTTCGGCATCCTCGGCCGGCTCCTGGCCGAGGTGGTCGAGAACCTCGACGACCGCCCGGCCCGAGCGGTGCGCGCCACCGGGGCGTCGGCGCCGCAGACGCTGCTCTACGGCACCCTGCCCGCCGCCCTTCCCCGCTTCGCCACCTACAGCGTCTACCGCTGGGAGGTCACCGTGCGCGAGACGGTGGTCGTCGGCCTGGTCGGCGCCGGCGGGCTGGGCCGGCTGTTGAGCGCCCAGCTGACCGCGTTCGACTACGCCGGGGTGGCGTCGACCCTGCTCGCTCTCGTCCTGCTCACGTTCCTCGGTGACCTGGCCGGCGCCGCCCTCCGCCGCTCGTTCAGATAGAGACCCCGCCGCCCGTAGATTGGAACCGTCGTGACCAACCCCAGACGCCTCACCCAGTACAGCCACGGCGCCGGCTGAGCCTGCAAGCTCGCCCCCGGCGAGCTGGCGCAGGTTCTGCGCCGACTGCAGATGCCGACTCACCCCGATCTGCTGGTGGGCACCGCCACCAGCGACGACGCCGCGGTCTGGCGGCTGGACGCCGAACGCGCCCTGGTGGTCACGACCGACTTCATCACCCCGATCGTCGACGACCCGCGGGTGTGGGGCCGCATCGCGGCGGCCAACGCGGTGAGCGACGTCTACGCCATGGGCGGCCGTCCCCTGCTGGCTCTCAACCTTGTCGGCTGGAACAGCGAGGAGCTGGGCACCGACGTGCTGGTGGCGGTGCTGGAGGGCGCGGCCGAAGCGGCCATGGAGGGCGGCTGGGTCACCGTCGGCGGCCACACCGTGGAGGACCCGCAACCCAAGTTCGGCATGGCGGTGGTCGGCGAGGTGCATCCCGACCGGGTCCTCACCAACGCCGGCCTCCGGCCGGGCGACAGCCTGGTGCTGACCAAGGCCCTGGGCGTCGGTGTGGTGGCCACCGCCATCAAGGTCGACAAGGCGCCGGACGACGTCGTCTCCGCCGCGGTGGCATCGATGACGCGCCTGAATGACGGCGCCCTGGCCCAGGCCCTGCGGGCGGGAGCCGCCGGCGCCACTGATGTCACCGGGTTCGGCCTGCTCGGCCACCTGCGGTCGATGGCCGAGGGCTCCGGGGTGGACGCCGAGATCGACGCCTCCGCCGTCCCGGTTCTCCCCGGTGTGCTCGAGCTCGTGGCCGAGGGGATCACGCCGGGCGGCACTCGCCGCAACATGGCCTGGGTGGCCGATCGACTGGACGCCGCCGGCGTGGACGAAGCCGTCGTGACCGTGCTGGCCGACTCCCAGACCTCGGGCGGCCTCCTCTTCGGCGCCGAGCCGGCCCGGGCCGAGGAGGCCGCGGCCGCCCTGCGGGAGTGCGGTCACGCCGCCGCGGTCGTCGGCCGGGTGCGGGAGGGCGGCGGCGCTCTCCGTGTAACGCCCTGACCGCCACGTCGGAAGCGTCGAGCCGAGCGTCGGCCCGTGGACCTCCGAGGTTGAAACCCTCAGTTCACGATTCGGAGACGGTCGGGAAACGCTTCCTGTTTACGGTCCCTCCCAGCGGAGCCGAAAGGGGAGACCAGTGCCTATCGCGAGGAAGCTGCTGGCCGGGGGGGCGATCGCCGCCGGGGCGGTGATGGTGTGGGCCACGGCGGTGTGGGGCCAGGAAGCCGAACCGATCGTCGCCGAGGACGTCCAGACGAACCTCGACAACGTGTTCGTGATGCTGTCGGCCGTGCTCGTGATCTTCATGCAGGCCGGGTTCGCCCTGCTCGAGGCCGGACTCACCCGGGCCAAGAGCGTGGCCAACATCATGATGAAGAACCTGATGGACTTCTGCGCCGGGGCCATCGCCTTCTTCGCCGTGGGTTACGCCATCGCCTTCGGCGAGGGCAATGCCTTCTTCGGCAGCGAAGGGTGGTTCCTGGGAGACGGCGCCTTCCAGTACGGCACGCTCACCGTGCCCGTGACCTTCCTGTTCCAGGTGGCGTTCGCGGCCACGGCGGCGACGATCGTGTCCGGCGCCATGGCCGAGCGGACGAAGTTCAAGAGCTACTTCGTCTACTCGTTCGCCATCTCCGCCCTCATCTACCCGGTCGTCGTCCATTGGAACTGGGGCGGCGGCTGGCTGGCGGACCTGTCCACGCCCTTCCACGACTTCGCCGGCTCCTCGATGGTCCACATGACCGGAGGCATCGCCGCCCTCATGGGCGCCGCCGTCCTCGGGCCACGCCTCGGCAAGTACGGCAAGGACGGCAAGCCGCGAGCCATACCGGCCCACAACATCCCCTACGCCGTGCTGGGCACGTTCATCCTGCTCGTGGGCTGGTACGGGTTCAACCCGGGGTCCGAGCTGGCGGCTGACGACGCCATCGGCGGGATCGCGGTGACGACCACGCTGGCCGCCGCCGCCGGCGCCATCACCGCCATGCTCACCATCTGGTTCAAGAGCGGGAGGCCGGACGTGGCCATGGCCGCCAACGGGATGCTGGCCGGGCTGGTCGGGATCACCGCCGGCACCGCGGCAGTGAGCAACGTCGGCGCCATCGCCATCGGCGGCATGGCCGGCGTGCTGGTGGTGGCCGCGGTCCTGTTCTTCGACCGGGTCCACATCGACGACCCGGTCGGGGCCATCTCCGTCCACGGCGTGTGCGGCGCCTTCGGGACCATCTGCGTCGGTCTCTTCGCCACCAGCGACACCGACTTCTGGCAGCAGGGCCTGCTGTACGGGGGTGGCACCGGTCAGCTGGTCAGCCAGGTGATCGGCGTCGCCGCCATCGCCGCCTTCGTGGCCGTCGCCGCCGGGCTGCTCTTCCTCGTCATCAAGGGCACGATCGGCCTCCGGGTGAGCGAGGAGGAGGAGCGACAGGGCCTCGACGTCCTGGAGCACGGGGCACCGGGGTACGGCCCCGACGTCACCCCGCCCGCGACGCCGGCGCCCGTCGGAGCCGGCACCCGCTCGTCCGGCGCTGTCGTCTAGGCCGCGGCGATGGTCAAGCTGGTCACCGCCGTCATCAAGCCCCACATGCTCGACTCCGTGAAGGACAGCCTCCGGGGCGCCGGCGTCCAGGGGCTCACTGTCACCGAGGTACGCGGCTTCGGCCGCCAGGGCGGGCACACGGAGACCTACCGGGGAGCCGAATACACCGTCGACCTGGTGCCGAAGCTGCGCGTCGAGGTCCTGTGCTCCGTCACCGACGCCGAGAAGGTGATGGAGACCATTCGGGCCTCGGCCCACACCGGCAGCATCGGCGACGGAAAGGTCTGGATCGTCGACGTCGACCGCCTGATGCGGATCCGCACCGGGGAGATGGATCTGGACGCCACCTGAGGGACTGATTCGTCCCGTCGGCCGTCCTACGGGGCGCGCCGGCGGGACCGACCCTTCTCGGGGGCATGACAGGCTGGCCCGCATGACCGAGCCCCCCGTCCCCCTCGTTCCCCGCCAGGTCCTGTTCGGCAACCCGGAGAAGGTCAGCCCCCGCATCTCGCCCGACGGTGGCCGCCTGGCCTGGATCGCCCCGGACGAGGGGGTGCTGAACGTGTGGGTCGGCACCGTGGGCGCCGACGATGCCCGGCCCGTCACCAAGGACCGCGACCGGGGGATCCGGTCGTACTTCTGGGCCCACGACAACCGCCACCTGGTCTACGTCCAGGACCAGGGAGGCGACGAGAACTGGCGGCTCCACGACGTCGACCTCGAGACGGGCGTCGATCGCGACCTGACCCCGTTCGAGGAGGTGCAGGCCCGCGTCGAGGACACCGACAAGCGGTTCCCGAACGAGATCCTCGTCGGCCTCAACCGCGACAACCCGCAGCTCCACGACGTCTACCGCCTCGACCTGACCTCCGGCGAGCTGGCCAAGGTGGTGGAGAACCCCGGCTTCATCGGCTTCCTGGCCGACGCCGACTTCCGGGTCCGCGCCGGCGTGGCCCCGCTCCCCGACGGCGGCATGGTGGTGATGGTGCGCGACGACGAGGAGTCCGAGTGGCGCCCCATCCTGGAGGTCGGCCAGGACGACGCCCTCACCACCAGCCCCATCTCGTTCACCCTCGACGGCTCGGCGCTGTGGGCGGTGTCGTCGGTGGGCGCCAACGCCGGCCGCCTGGTGCGCATCGACTGCGGCAGCGGCGAGTCGCAGGTCGTGGCCGAGGACCCCACCTACGACGTGGGCGGCGTCCACCTCCACCCCGACACCCGCGAGCCCCGCCTGGTCGTCTACGTCAAGGAACGCACGTCGTACCAGGTGCTCGACACGGAGGTGGCCGGCGACCTGGCCACCCTCCAGGCCCTGGAACCGGGGGACCTGTCGCTGGTGGGCGACGACGACGCCGACCGCACGTGGCTGGCGGCGTACATGGCCGACGACGGACCGGTGCGCTACTACGCCTTCGACCGGGAGACCCAGGAGTCGACGTTCCTGTTCGAGCACCAGCCGGCGCTGTCGGAGTACACGCTGGCGTCGATGGAGCCGTTCAGCTTCCAGGCCCGTGACGGGCTGACCATCCACGGCTACCTCACCTTCCCGCCGGGGGCGGGGCGGACCGGTCTGCCGGCGGTGCTCAACGTGCACGGCGGGCCGTGGGCCCGCGACACGTGGGGCTACGACCCCGAGGCCCAATGGCTGGCCAACCGCGGCTACCTGTGCATCCAGGTGAACTTCCGGGGCTCGACCGGCTACGGCAAGGATTTCGTGAACGCCGGCGACCGGGAGTGGGGAGCCAAGATGCACGACGACCTCCTCGACTCGGTGGACTGGGTCGTGGCCCAGGGCCACGCCGATCCATCCAAGGTGGCCATCTACGGCGGGTCGTACGGGGGCTATGCGGCCCTCGTCGGGGCCGCCTTCACGCCCGACGTGTTCGCCTGCGCGGTCGACATCGTCGGCCCCTCCAACCTGAAGACCCTGATCGAGTCGATCCCGCCCTACTGGGCGCCGATGATCGCCCAGTTCCACACGCGGGTGGGCAACCCCGAGACCGAGCCCGACTTCGTGTGGGAGCGCTCGCCGCTCTCCCGGGCGGGCGACATCCGCATCCCCCTGCTCATCGCCCAGGGCGCCAACGACCCGCGGGTCAAGCAGGCCGAGTCGGAGCAGATCGTGGCCGCCCTCACCGAGAAGGGCATCGACCACGAGTACCTGCTGTTCCCCGACGAGGGCCACGGGTTCGCCAAGCCCGAGAACCGGCTGAGGTTCTACGCCGCCGCCGAGCGGTTCCTGGCCCGCCACCTGGGCGGTCGCTTCGAGGAGGACGGGCCCACCTGATCCGGCTGAGCGTGCTCGACCAGGTCCCGGTGCCGGCCGGGTCGAGTGGGGCCGACGCCGTGGCCGCCACCCTCGAGCTGGCCGTGGCCGCCGAGGCACTCGGGTACCGGCGGTACTGGGTGGCCGAGCACCACAACACCCCGTCGCTGGCCAGCGCCAGCCCCGAGGTGCTGGTGGCTGCGGTCGCCGCCCGCACCACCTGCATCCGGGTGGGTTCGGGCGGGGTGCTCCTGTCGCACTACAGCCCGCTCAAGGTGGCCGAGACGTTCCGGCTGCTCGACGCCCTGGCGCCCGGACGCGTCGACCTGGGCGTGGGCCGGACGCCTGGCGCCGACCCGGTCACCGAAGCCGCCCTCCAGTACCGGCCCGGGACGCTGGGCGACGAGCACTTCGCCCACAAGATGGTCGACCTGCTCGGCTTCCTCGACGGCGACCTCGGGCCCGGTCACCCCTACGCCTCGGTCCGGGCAGTGCCGGCCGGAGAACGGGGGCCCGACGTGTGGGTGCTGGGATCGAGCAGCACCGGCGCCGCGGCCGCCGCCTACCTGGGCCTGCCCTTCGCCTTCGCCCATTTCATCACCGACCGGTTCGGCCCCCAGATCCTGCAGTCCTACCGCAAGGGGTTCACGCCGACGGCCCGTACGACCCAGCCGCGGGCGCTGGTGGCAGTGTCGGTGGTCTGCGCCGACACGGACGCCGAGGCGGCCCGGCTGGCCACGTCGGTGGACGTGTGGCGTCTGCGCCCGGAGGGCGGCGAGCGGGGCCCGCTGCTCCCGCCCGACGAGGCCGCCGCCGTCCCTCTGAGCGAGCTCGACCGGGCCCGGGTGGCGCAGCACCGGGCCGGCACGGTGGTCGGCGATCCTGCGTCGGTGCGGTCGCGGCTCGAGGAGCTGGCCGGATCGTTCGGCGTCGACGAGCTGGTGGTCCTCACCGTGTGCCACGACCCGGCCGCCCGACTGCGGTCGTACCAGCTCGTGGCCGAGGCCTTCGGCCTCCGTTGAAGCCGGCCACCAAGGACCTCGTCGCCCGCCTGGTCACCACCGTCCACCGGGCCGTCTACCGGCTGACCGGGGGAAGGGTGGCGGGCCGGCTTGCGGGCATGCCGGTCCTCCTGCTCACCACCCGGGGACGGGTGACCGGCAAGCCCCGGACGGTGCCCCTCACCTACTTCACCGACGGCGACGACATCGTCGTCGTGGCCTCCTACGGCGGCGACGACCGCCATCCGGAGTGGTACCGCAACCTGTGCGTCGACGCCCGGGTGGTCGTCACCCAGGGTGGGATCCGGCGCCCGATGTCGGCCCGCCCGGCCACGGCCGAGGAGCGCGAGCGGCTGTGGCCTCGCATCGTCGCCACCTACCCGGGCTACGCCCGCTACCAGAGCCGGACGGGCAGGCACATCCCCCTGGCCGTCCTCAGCCGGCCGTCGGGCCGGCCACCTGGACAGGACGGTTGATCCCGACCGCGGCCAGGTTCGGGCGCAGCCGGGTTTCCGAAGCGACCAGGCGCCCCAAAGGACCGGCGTCTACGCCCCGAGCTCCTCGGCCAGCGCCAGCCAGCGCTCCTCGGCCTCGGCCAGGCGGGCCTCGGCCGCGGCCAACGAGCGGGCCGACGCGGCCAGGGCCACATGGTGCCCACCGGCCAGACCGACCTCGGACGCCAAGCGGTCGCGCTCGGCCGCGGCCTCCGCCATCTCCCGCTCGACCACCCCGATGAGGCGGCGCAGGGTGCTCGGTGACCGTTGCTTCGGCGGGCCGACGATGGCCGCCGGTGCGGACGCCGTCCTCCGGTCGGCCGGCTCGCCGCGGGTGGAAGCCGGGGTCCGTCCGGCGACCGCCCGGCTGGCGTCTTCGTAGGCGGCGAACCCACCGGGGACCCGGGCGGCCCGCCCCCCGCCGTCGAGGAGCAGCACGTCCTCCACCGTCCGTTCCAGCAGGGCCCGGTCGTGGCTGACCACCACCAAGGACCCGGGCCACTTCTCCAGGTGGTCCTCCAGGGCTCGCAACGTGTCCAGGTCAAGGTCGTTGGTGGGCTCGTCGAGCAGGAGCACGTTGGGCAGGCGGGCCAGGACCAGCAGCAGCTGCAGGCGACGCCGCTCGCCCCCGGACAGCGTGCCGACCGGGGCCCACTGGGCGTCGGCGTCGAACCAGAACCGCTCCATCAACCGGACCTGCTCCCACGAGGGCTGGGCGGCCGGGCCGGCCACCAGGTCGCGGACCCTCAGGGCGGGGTCGACGTCGAGCCCGGCCTGCTCGTAGTACCCGAGCCGGACGGTGGGGGCCATGTCGACCCGGCCGGCGGCGGGGACGATGCGCCCGGCCATGATGGCGAGCAGGGTGCTCTTGCCGGAGCCGTTCGGACCGACGATGCCGAGGCGCCCGCCAGGCTCCAGGTCGAGGTCGACGCCCGAGAACAGCCAGCCCGGGCCCGCGCTGTGCGCACCGTCTCCCCCGCCCGTCGGGCCGAACCGGTGGCCCACCCCCTCGAGCACCACCACCTTGTCGCCCAGCCGTGGCGTGGTGACCCCTCGCCCACCGGCCGCGGCCCCCATGTCGAGGTCGCCGGGACGGTCCGCCGGCGGCCCCGTCCCCTCCACCAGGGCAGTGGCCGACGCCATCCGGGCCTTCGGCTTGCGCGTGCGGGCCGGGGCGCCCCGGCGGAGCCAGGCCAGCTCGGCGCGGGCCAGGTTCCGCCGCACGGTTTCGGCCGTCGCCTCCGCCGCGGTCCGCTCCGCTCGGGCCGCCAGATAGCCGGCGTAGCCGCCGTCGTGCACGTACCCCCGCCCCCGGTCCAGCTCCAGCATCCGGGTAGTGACCCGATCGAGCACATGGCGGTCGTGGGTGACGAGCACCAGCCCCCCGCGGAACCCGGCCAGGCGGGTCTCCAGCCACCTGATGGCCTCGAGGTCGAGATGGTTCGTGGGCTCGTCGAGCACCAGCAGGTCGACGTCGTCGACCAGGACCCGGGCCAGGGCCACGCGCTTGGCCTGGCCCCCGGACAGAGTGGCCACGTCGGCGTCGAGCATCCCGCCCATGCCGAGGCGGTCGAGGATGGCCGCCGCCTCCCAGTGGGCGGCACCGTCCACCGCCCCGGCGACCGTGCCCGGCGGCAGCGTGGGGTGCTGGTCGAGGAAGGCGACCCGGACGTGGCGGCCCCGCCGTACGACACCGTCCTCGGGTGGCACGACCCCGGCGACGACCCGCAGGAGCGTCGACTTGCCCGACCCGTTGCGCCCGACGACGCCGAGCCGGTCGCCACCGGAGACGGTGACGGAGAGGCCCTCGAACAGCGGCCGGTCGGGACGGCGGGCCGCCACCCGCTCGAGATCGACCAGGATCACGACGTCAGGCTACGGGGGGTGGCGCCTACGCTGGCGGTCATGGCAGCGACGGGGTCGTGGTGGTGGTGCCGGCGGCACGATCGGGTGGAGGGAGCCAGCACAACGTGCTTACCGGAGGACCGCCTGGGCCCCTACGAGTCGGAGAGCGCGGCCCGGCACTGGAAGGACCGGCTCGACGCCCGCAACGAGCAGTGGGAGGCCGAGGACCGGGCCTGGTCCGGGGACGACGACGACTAGGAGGCGAGGATCACGACCGCCTCAGCGGGCGTTCAACAGGAGCGTGAGCAGCACCGAGATCACGAGGGACAGCACCAGCGGCCACCAGTAGAACTGGGTCCGTCCGGGGCGTCCGGAGCGTTTGCGGTAGACGAACATCGTCTCGGGATTCCCGTCGCCCCGAGCCACGAAACCCGTCGCGGTCGAAGAAGAGGTCGGCGGGCACCTAGAGTGGACCCCGACGAGGGGTCAGTGGGACTTGCTCGCGGTAAAGAGAAGAGAAGTCGTTGGCAACAGGAACAGTAAAATTCTTCAACTCCGAGAAGGGCTACGGCTTCATCTCTCGCGAGCAGGGCAGTGACGTCTTCGTGCACTACTCCAGCATCCAGGGCAGCGGCTACCGCTCGCTCGAGGAGGGCCAGCACGTCGAGTTCGACGTGGCCCCCGGCCGCAAAGGCGAAGAAGCCCAGAACGTCCGGCCCATCTAACCCTCAGCATCCCGTGTCAGAGCCGCCGGCGGTGCCGGCGGCTCTGTCGTGACCGGCGCACGCGTCGGGCACGGCGTCAGAGTCCGAAGGAGATCCACATGGGCGCCCAAAGAACGACGTTCAGCAAGCTGCAGCGTGACCGGGCCAAGAAGGCCAAAGCGGCCCTGAAGCGCGAGCGCCGCCAGGAGCGCGGCGCCGCCACCACCACAGCCGATCCCGAGCTCGACGTCACCAGCGGCGAGGGCGAGCTCTCCGCCTCCGAACTGCTCAAGCTGGTCGAGTCGATCCACCGCAGCTTCGAAGCCAAGCAGATCACCTACGAGGAGTACGAGGAGAAGAAGGCCGACCTGCTCAGCAGGCTCCCGGTCGACTAGGACCTCGGTCGGCCGAGCACGTACCAGGCCGAAGACACCGCCAGCCAGGTGGCGTTCACGACCACCGCCCCGGCTTCCCGTCGAAGGGCCCAGCCGCCGATGATGGCGCTCACGGCCACGTGGTGGACGGCCAGCCAGCGCCAGCGGCGCTCCCGCACCACGAGGACGAACCGGCTGAGCACGGCCACCGAGACGGGGTAGCCGAAGCCGAACAGGGCGATCTGGGTGGGCTCCACCGAGCCGCTCTACCCCTCGCCACGGCTTCCGAAGCCCAGACGCGAAAGAACCGGCCGGCGCGCCCTGCGCCGGCCGGTTCAGTTCAGTGAGACCTAGTAGCCCTTGTTGACGCCCGGTCCGAAGCCCTTGCCCAGGGTGTCGCCGGGGTCCTTGGCGTCCTCCCACGCCTCCGCCGCGCTCGGGCCGGTGCCTTGGGACGTCTTGCCCTCCTCGTTCTCGGCGAGGACGACAACCTCCTCGTTGCCCTTGCCGTCGAAGACGGAGATCTGGGGGGGTCCGCCCGAGTCGCGCGACAGGGGGGCCCGCACGCCCTCGTTAGGGCCGGCCCGGTGCTGCTCGTGGTCGCTGGTGCCGGTACCGCCCTTGTCGATGCTCTGGTCGCTCACGCGTGACCTCCTTGGTTCGGAACGTGTCTGTTCTACCCGCCACACGGACGGCCGAATCGCAGTCCGCGCCCGGCGAGTAGGTTGACCGGATGGCCGACCAGGCGACCTTCGCCGAGCAGGCGATGGAGCACATGCCCTCGCTGTACACGGCCGCCCTGCGCATGACCCGCAACCCGTCCGATGCCGAAGACCTGGTGCAGGAGACCTACCTGAAGGCGTATCGGGGGTTCGGCGGGTTCACCGAAGGCACGAACCTCAAGGCCTGGCTCTACCGCATCCTGACCAACACCTACATCAACATCTACCGGGCCAAGAAGCGCCGTCCGGACGAGACCGATGTGGAGGACTTCGAGAACCTGTACCTGTACCACCGTCTGGGGGGCAGCGAGGGGGCGACGGCCGGGCGCAGCGCGGAGGAGGAGGTCCTCGACCGGTTCACCGAGGCCGAGGTGAAGGAGGCCATCGAGGCCTTGCCCGAGCAGTTCCGCATGGCCGTGATCCTGGGCGACGTGGAGGGCTTCTCGTACAAGGAGATGGCCGAGATCCTCGACGTCCCCATCGGGACGGTGATGAGCCGGCTCCATCGCGGAAGAAGGGCGCTGCAGAAGCGGTTGTACGAGTTCGGACGGCAAAGAGGATTAGTGCCGGCACGTGAGGGATCCGAATGAGTGAGTTCTGCAGAGAGGCGGTGGACCTCCTCTACCACTACCTCGACGGCGAGCTGGCCGAGGAGCACCGCATCACCATCCGGCGACACCTGGTCGACTGCCCGCCCTGCTATTCGGCGTTCGATTTCGAGACCGAGCTCCGGGTCGTGATCGCCCACAAGGCACGCGAGCAGGTCCCCGAGCACCTGCGCCAGCGGGTCTTCGACGCCATCGCCCAGCTGGAGGAATAGGGGCTCAACGCCGTGGGTTAACACGGATATGTCCGAAGCATCCGTCGGAGCCCGTCCCATCTCCGGCAACGACCGCCCTTCGAAGAAGTTCAAGGCCGGCCGGGTGTGCCGCGAGATGGGCTGCGAGACCCTCCTGTCCGTCTACAACGACGGCAAGTACTGCTACCAGCACGAACCCATGAGCACCCCCAGGGTGCGGGGCAAGAAGATCGCCTGAGCGGGTCCGGCCTTCGGGCCGGTGGCGATGCGGAAGACGTCCGGGCGAGGGGCGGTCGCGCGCCAGGAGCGCCTACAGTCGCTGGCCGTGGACCTTCTGATGGCTGCCAAACCCTGGACGTACTGGCTGGCCCCCGTCCTGACCCTGGGCTCCGTGCTCGGGCTTTTCGGGGTGATCATCGGCTACCTCATCAAGGTCGTCGCGGCCAAGTACCCGAAGACCTAGCCGTACCCGACGCAGCCGAGCGAGGACGCATGCCGCAGCCATCCGACCCGATCGCCTGGGGCACGGCCGAGCGGGTCGCCGTCCGGGTCGCCGGACGGGAGCCCCTGGCCGAGTCGTACCACTACGCCTCCCTGGAGCCCGACTTCGGCGAGTTCACCGCCGAGGCCGAGGCCCTGGTCGAGGCCGAGACGGGCCTGCACTCGATGGCCGGGCCGGCCCGGGCCCGGGTCACCGACCGGCCGGGATGGATCCGGGCCAACCTGGCGTCGTTCCAGCGCCTGCTGCGGCCGCTCACCGAGCGGCTCGGGAGCCACCTCACCGGCCCCGTGGCCCCGGTCGGCCGCACGGTCGCCGGGGCCGAGGTGGGGGTGCTCCTGGGATGGATGTCGACCCGTGTCCTGGGCCAGTACGACATGCTCGTCATCGAGAACGAGAAGCCCGAGGACCAGGACATCGTCTACTACGTCGGTCCCAACATCCTGGCCCTCGAGAAGCGGTACGCCTTCCCGCCCCGCGAGTTCCGGCTGTGGCTGGCCCTCCACGAGGTCACCCACCGGGTGCAGTTCACCGGGGTGCCCTGGCTGCGCCCGTACTTCCTGTCCCTCGTCGAGTCCACCCTCGACTCCTTCGACCCGGACCCGAAGAAGCTGCTGGCCGCCGTCCGCCGGGCAGCCGACCAGGTCCGCGCCGGTGAGCGGCCCCTGGCCGAGGGCGGTCTGGTCACCCTGCTGGCCAGCCCCGAGCAGCAGGCCGTCCTGCGCCGGATCCAGGGGCTCATGAGCGTCCTCGAGGGCCACGGCGACCTGGTCATGAGCCGGGCGGCGCGCGACCGGATCCCCAGCGCGGAGCGGTTCCAGGCCGTGCTGCATCAGCGCCGGCAGGCCAGCGGGCCGGTCAAGCTGCTCCAGAGGCTGGTGGGCATCGAGGCCAAGCTGCGACAGTACGAGGAGGGCGAGGCGTTTCTCGAGGCGGTGGAGCGGGCCGGCGGCGGCGGCGCCATCGACCTGCTGTGGCGGGGCCCGGAGTGGCTACCCGACCTGGCCGAGATCCGCGACCCCGACGCATGGCTGGCCCGGGCCGGCGCCGAGGCCCAGGCGGCCTCCTGAACGGGCCGGAACGCCGGAGCCGGCTGACACATTCGATCGTTGGTCGATCCGTGACCGATAACGGGTCCCGAACGACGAACAGTGGACGGTGGGGCCTGCTGTTGGGCCGCTGCACGTTCCCGCCGGCGGGGACGGAGGTGACCTGTGCAGTCTCCGGCGGGCCGGACTCGCTGGCCCTGCTCGTGCTGGCCGTGGCCGCCGGGTGCCGGGCCACGGCCGTCCACGTGGACCACGGCCTGCGGCCCGGCTCGGGTGCCGACGCCGCGGTGGTGGCCGGCGCCGCCGCCCGGGTCGGGGCCCGGTTCCGGGCCGAGCGGGTCGACATCGGCGCCGGGCCCAACCTGGAGGCCCGCGCCCGCACCGCCCGGTACGCGGTGCTGCCGCCGGACGTGCTCACCGGCCACACCGCCGACGATCAGGCCGAGACGGCGCTGCTCAACCTGCTCCGGGGCGCCGGGCTCGACGGCCTGGCCGGCATGAGGCCCGAGCGTCACCCCATCCTGGGGCTGCGGCGGGCCGACACGGCCGAGGTGTGCCGCGTCGCCGGACTGTCGCCCGTGGCCGACCCCTCCAACGACGACCCCGCGCACCGCCGCAACCGAGTCCGCCACGAGCTCCTGCCTCTCCTCGACGCCATCGCCGAGCGCGAGGTGGTGCCCGTCCTGGCCCGACAGGCCGGGCTGCTCCGAGACGAGGCCGCCCTGCTCGACCAGCTGGCCGGGGCACTCGACCCGACCGACGCCGCCGCCCTCGCCGCCGCGCCCGCCGCCCTGGCCCGGAGGGCGGTGCGGCGCTGGCTGTCGGCCGGCTGCGAGCACCCACCCCAGGCC
>JALYGL010000242.1 GCA_030777125.1 Actinomycetota bacterium | reverse complement strand
GGCGTCCCTGGCCTTCCCGGCCCTCAAGCCCGCCGGGGGACGCCGATGACCAACGCGCTGGCCGCTCTGGAGTTCCCGCCCATCGGCCACCTGGTCGAGTGGGAAGGGCTCTTCCTGAAGGGCTCGCTCCTGGAGGTCAACAAGGTCGTCCTGCTCATGTGGGCGTCCGTCATCATCGTGTTCGCACTGTTCTGGATCGGCGGCCGCAGCGCCAAGCTCGTCCCCACCGGCGTCCAGAGCATCATGGAGTCGGGGGTCGAGTTCGTCCGCAAGGACATCATCCTGCAGACCATCGGGCCCCAGGGCATGGGCTGGACCCCGTTCCTCACCACCCTGTTCTTCTTCATCCTGGTCTGCAACCTGTGGGAGGTCATCCCCGGCGTCCAGTTCCCGGTGAACGCCCGCATGGCCCTGCCCGCGTTCATGGCCCTGCTGGTGTGGGTCCTCTTCAACTACGTCGGGATCCGGAGCCAGGGCCTGGGCAAGTACTTCAAGAGCGTGCTGGTGCCCCCGGGCGTACCCAAGATGCTCCTGCCCCTGGTAGCGCTCATCGAGATCATCTCCACCTTCTTCGTGCGGCCCTTCTCACTGGCGGTCCGGCTCTTCGCCAACATGCTCGCCGGGCACCTGCTGCTGGTGACGTTCGCCGTGCTCTGTGCGACGCTGTTCACCAAGAGCCTGCTGGTGGTCGTACTGCCGCTGCCGTTCTTGATGCTGATCATGCTGACCGGGTTCGAGATCCTGGTGGCCGTGCTGCAGGCGTTCATCTTCACCATCCTCACCGCCGTGTACATCGGCGGGGCCATGCACCCCGAGCACTAGGAGGGCACGTTGTTCGACCCCATCTTGTTCCTGGCCCAGGCCGCCCCGGACATCACCCCCGGGCTGAGCGGCATCGGCGCCGGCATCGGGTACGGCGCCGCCGCCATCGGCCCCGGCATCGGGATCGGCCTGGTGGTCGGCAACGCCATCACGGCCATGGCCCGCCAGCCGGAGTCGGCGGGCATGGTCCGTACGACGATGTTCCTGGGCATCGCCTTCACCGAGGCCCTGGCCCTCATCGGGTTCGTCGTCTTCATCCTGCTGAAGTTCACCTAAGGAGCCCCATGCCAGTGTTCGACGCCGTCATGCTGGCGGCCGCCGAGGGGGAGGAGGTCAACCCCATCCTCCCGGCCATGAACGAGATCATCTGGGGCGCGCTCTCCTTCCTCGTGCTGTTCTTTCTGATCGCCAAGTTCGGGTTCCCGGCCATCAAGAAGTCCATGGACGCCCGGGCCGACCGGATCCGCCAGAGCCTGGACGAGGCCGAGAAGGCCAAGGACGAGGCCCAGACCGTCCTGGAGGAGTACCGGCGCCAGCTCTCCGACGCCCGGAACGAGTCGGCCCGCATCATCGAGGAGGCTCGCCAGGCCGCGGACAAGATCCGCCAGGACCTGAAGAAGCAGGCCGAGTCCGAGGTGGCCGAGATCCGTCAGCGGGCCCAGGACGAGATCGCCGTGCAGGCCGAACGGGTCAAGGCCAACCTGCGCAACGAAATGGCCGAGCTGTCGATCGAGCTGGCCGAGAAGGTCGTCCAGCGCAGCCTCGACCGGGAGACCAACCTGGCTCTCATCGAGAACTTCATCGAGCAGGCCCGGCAGTAACCGTGAGCGACCGGGTCGAGGGCTACGCGACGGCCATGTTCGAGGTGGCCAGGGCCGAGGGCATCCTGGATCGCGTCGAGCGCGAGCTGTTCGGCCTCCTCCACGTCCTGGAGAGCAACGAGGAACTGCGCCGTATCCTGACCGACGCCGCCATTCCTCCGGAGCGCCGCCAGGCCATCGTCGAGGACCTGCTCGGAGACCGGTTCCTGCCCCTGACCGCCAGCCTGGTGTCGTTCGTGGTCAGCACCGGACGGGCCCGCGACCTGCCGGCCATCATCCAGAAGCTGGTGGAGCGGTCGGCCGCCGAGCGGGAGCACGCGGTGGCCGAGGTCCGGTCAGCCATCCCGCTCTCCGACGACCAGAAGGACCGGCTGGCCAAAGCCCTGTCCGACAACCTCGGCCAGCAGGTCGAGGTCAAGGTGATCGTCGACCCCGACGTCCTCGGGGGGATCGTCGCCCGCGTCGGCGACATCGTGATCGACGGCACCGTCCGTCACCGTCTCGACCAACTGAAAGAAGCGATCTAGATGGCATTGGCAGAGGACTTCAGCTTCGACCCCGAAGACATCACCAGGACCCTGCGACGGCACCTGGAGGACTTCAAGCCCAGCCTCGAGCAGCAGCGGGTGGGGCGCATCGTGGAGGTCGGCGACGGCATTGCCCGGATCTCCGGCCTGCCGAGCACCGCGGTCAACGAGCTGCTGGAGTTCGAGGGCGGCACCCTCGGACTGGCCCTGAACCTCGACGAGGAGTCGATCGGCGCCGTGGTCCTGGGCGACATGGGCCACATCGAGGAGGGCCAGCCGGTGAGCGCCACCGGCCGGATCCTCTCCGTGCCCGTGGGCGACGACCTGCTCGGCCGGGTGGTGAACCCCCTCGGGGAGCCCGTCGACGGCCGGGGACCGGTCAACTCCGAGCACACCCGGCGGCTCGAGATCCAGGCCCCTGGCATCGTCGCCCGCCAGCCGGTGAAGGAGCCGATGCAGACGGGCATCAAGGCCATCGACTCGATGGTGCCCATCGGCCGGGGACAGCGCGAATTGATCATCGGCGACCGCAAGACGGGCAAGACCGCCATCGCCGTCGACACGATCATCAACCAGCGTGGCCAGGGCGTGAAGTGCATCTACGTCGCCATCGGCCAGAAGGGCTCCACCGTCGCCGAGGTGGTGGCGACCCTCGAGGAGTACAACGCCCTCGAGTACACAGTCGTGGTCAGCGCCCCGGCCTCCGACCCGGCGCCGTTCAAGTACCTCGCCCCCTACGCCGGCTCGGCCATGGGCCAACACTGGATGGAGGCCGGCGACGCCGCCCTCATCATCTACGACGACCTCTCGAAGCAGGCCGAGGCCTACCGCCAGCTGTCGCTGCTGCTGCGCCGCCCGCCGGGCCGCGAGGCCTACCCGGGTGACGTCTTCTACCTGCACAGCCGCCTGCTGGAGCGGGCGGCCAAGCTCAACGACGACCGCGGCGGCGGATCGCTCACCGCCCTTCCCATCATCGAGACCAAAGAGGGCGACGTCTCCGCCTACATCCCGACCAACGTCATCTCCATCACCGACGGCCAGATCTACCTGCAGACCGACCTGTTCCGGTCGGGCGTTCGCCCGGCCATCGACGTGGGGATCTCCGTGTCACGCGTGGGCGGCAGCGCCCAGATCAAGGCCATGAAGTCGGTGGCGGGCACGCTCAAGCTCGACCTGGCCCAGTTCCGGGAGCTGGAGTCGTTCGCCAGCTTCGGCTCCGAGCTCGACAAGCTGTCGCAGTCCCAGCTCGACCGGGGCTACAAGCTGACGGAGCTGCTGAAGCAGGGCCTGCACTCGCCCATGCCGGCCGAGGAGCAGGTGGTGTCCATCTTCGCCGGCACCAAGGGCTTCCTCGACGACATCCCCCTGGGCGACGTGGGCCGGTTCGAGAGCGAGCTGCTGGAGGAGTTCCGCAGCCGCTACAGCGACATGCTGGGCGAGATCAAGGAGTCCGGGAAGCTGCCCGACGAGGACAAGCTGAACGACGCCATCAAGGGGTTCAAGGAGCGCTTCCAGCCCAGCGGCGATGACGACGGCGGCGACGACAAGGCCGAGGCCAAGAAGTCCGACGGCGACGGGAAGTCCGACGACAAGGCCGAGGCCAAGAAGGACGACGGCGACGACAAGGCCAAGGCCAAGAAGGACGACGGCGACGACAAGGCCGAGGCCAAGAAGGACGACGATCAGAAGGAAGACGGGTAACGCCCGGTGGCCAGCGGCCAGGAACGGAAGCTCCGGCGGCGCATCAAGAGCGTCCAGTCCACCAAGAAGATCACCAAGGCCATGGAGATGATCGCGGCCAGCCGGGTGATCAAGGCCCAGCAGCGGGTGGCCGCGGCCCGGCCCTACTCCGAGCAGATCACCGAGGTCATCCGCAACCTGGCCGCCGGCGGGGCCGGCCTCGACCATCCCCTCCTCAAGGAACGGGAGAACGTCGAGACGGTCGGCTTCATCGTCATCAGCGCCGACCGGGGCCTGGCCGGCGGGTACAACTCGGCCGTCATCCGGGCCTGCGAGCGGGCCATCAAGGAGCAGCAGCGGGACGGCCGGAAGTACGACCTGATCACGTCCGGCCGCAAGGCGGAGGGGTACTTCCGCTACCGCGGCTACAAGATCTCCGACTCGTTCTCCGGCTTCAGCGAGCAACCGAAGTACGAAGACGCCCGCATGGTCGCCGCGCCGATGATGGAGCGCTATCAGGAGGGTGAGGTCGACCAGGTCGAGCTGACCTACACCCGCTTCCTGTCCATGGGGAGCCAGAAGGTGGTCACCTCCCGGCTCTTGCCGCTCGAGCGCAAGGTCATCGAGGACATGGCCGCCGGCGGCGACGGTCCCCAGGCCGACTACGAGTTCGAACCCGACCCGAACGAGATCCTCGAGCGGCTGCTGCCCCGGTACGTGGAGGCCCGGGTGTTCGCGGCCATGCTCGACGCCGCGGCCAGCGAGCAGGCCGCCCGCCAGCGGGCCATGAAGGCGGCCACCGACAACGCCGAGGACCTGATCAAGAGCCTCTCGATCACGGCCAACAAGGTCCGCCAGGCCGGGATCACCACCGAGATCATGGAGATCGTGGGCGGGGCCGAGTCGCTCCGACAGAGGAAGAAGGGCAAGGGCCCCGACTACCTGCCCGATCTCCTACTCTCCCGCGACGTCCTCCCCGACTACCTCGACCAGGCAGGAGCCAGATGACCGACAGCAGCAACGGCGAGAAGGACCAGAAGGCCGGGGCCGAGCAGTCCGAGACGGCCGACAAGAGCGAGACCGAGAACAGCAACGGCGAGAAGGACGGCAAGGTCGTCGCCATCGCCGGCCCCGTCGTCGACATCGAGTTCGCCCCCGGGTCGCTCCCCGAGATCAACACCGCCGTCACCATGAAGGTGGAGCTGGAGGGCGACGAGATCAACATCACGGCCGAGGTGGCCCAGCACATCGGCGAGAGCCGGGTTCGGGCCATCTGCATGAAGCCCACCGACGGTCTCCGCCGGGGCACCCCCGTGCACAACACCGGCCGGGGCATCACCGTCCCCGTGGGCCCCGGTGTGCTCGGCCACGTGTTCAACGTGATCGGCGAGCCCCTCGACACCGAGGGCGAGAAGGTCACCGAGGGCATCGAGGACCACTGGGACATCCACCGCCCGTCCCCCGCGTTCAACGACCTCGAGCCCCGCTCGGAGATGTTCGAGACGGGCATCAAGGTGATCGACCTCTTGGCCCCCTACGTCAAGGGGGGCAAGATCGGCCTGTTCGGTGGGGCCGGCGTGGGCAAGACCGTGGTCATCCTGGAGATGATCAACCGGGTGGCCACCCAGCACGGTGGCGTGTCCGTGTTCGCCGGCGTGGGCGAGCGCACCCGTGAGGGCAACGACCTGTGGCTGGAGATGCAGGAGACGGGCGTCATGGAGAAGGCGGCCCTCGT
>JALYGL010000241.1 GCA_030777125.1 Actinomycetota bacterium | reverse complement strand
CCCCGGGCCCGCCCGCATGGCCGAGGCCCGGGTGCTCCGGTTCCTCCTCCGCAGCGTCGTCCGCCGGGTGGCCGGCAACGAACGGCGCGACCCCACCGTGGCCCTCTCGCCGGGAGCGGAGGCGGCCCTGAACGACTACCTGGAGGGGCCGTTGCGGCGCCAGATCGAGCGGGAGGCGCCCGGCGGCTCGCTCCCCGACGAGCTGGCTTTCGTCTTCGGCCACACCCACAAGCCCTTCGCCGGGACCCGCCGCCCGTCGGGGTACGACCGGACCGTCGACGTGCTCAACACCGGCGGCTGGGTGGTGGACACCAGGGAGCCGGCGCCGATGCAGGGCGGGGCCGCCGTCCTGCTCGACGAGGACCTCAACGCGGCGTTGCTTCGGCTGTACAACGAGTCCGTCGACGGGCGACCGACGCCCGTGCGGGTGGAGCACGCGGGCCACGGGGGCGCCGCCTCCGCCAACCCGCTGTTCGACCGGCTGGCCGAGATGGTCGATTCCGACGCCCAGCCGTGGGCCGGGTTCGCGACCACGGTGGCGGAGTCGGTGGACGAGCACCGCCGGCGGCTGTGCGCCAGCCTGGCCGCGTTGGAACGGCCCTCCGAGAACCCGAGGCGAGCGGCATGGACCTAGCCGCCACCTCCCGCCGGCGAGGCCGAGGAGGACGACGTGCCCGCCGCTAAGGTCGGCGTCTGGTTCGGCGCCGCCGGCCGCCGTAGGGCCATCCGGTGGCTCCGCCGGCGGTCGGTCGCCCTCCTGAACAACGCCGCCTTCCTGCGACGGGTGTTCGCCGTGCTCCGGCGGGTGGCGCCGGTACTCGTCGTGGGCAAGGCGGTGATCGTCACCCGCCACGACGACGTGGCCGCCGTCCTCGACCGCGACGAGGACTTCACCATCGCCGAGCTGAACGCCTCGGTCATGGACCGGGTCAACGGGCCCTTCATCCTGGGCATGGACCGGTCCGAGCAGTACTCGCGGGAGGACGCCATCCTGGAGCGGTGCGTGCGGCCCGGCGACCTCGACCGGGTCCGCGGCATCGTCCGCCGGTCGGTGGCCGAGCTCGTCGAGACGGCCCGGCCCACGGGGCGGATCGACGTGGTGAACGGCCTGGCCCGGGTGACGGCGGTGCGGGTGGTGGCCTCGTACCTGGGGGTGGCCGGTCCGGACGAGGCCACCATGATGCGGTGGATGCGGACCATCTTCCACGAGACGTTCCTCAACGTCACCCGCGACCGGGCCGTGCGCCGGGCCGGGGAGCAGTCGGGCCGCGAGTTCCACGCCTACCTGCACGCCCTGCTGGAGCAGCGCCAGGCCCAGGTTCGCGACGGCGACGGCGAGGCGCCGGACGACTTCTTCACCCGCCTCGTCCGCCTGCAGTCCGACGACGACCCGGCGACGCGGCTGAGCGACGAGGGGATCCTCCGCAACATCGGCGGCGTGGTCGTCGGGGCAGTCGACACCACGTCGATGGCCACCGCCCACGTGGTCGACGAGCTGCTCCGCCGCCCCGACGCGCTGGCCGCCGCCCGGGCCGCGGCCGGTGACTCTTCGGCCATGGTGCCCGTCGTCCTGGAGGCCCTGCGCTTCCACCCCATCAACCCCGTCCTCGCCCGATGGACCGGGCGGGACACGGTGATCGGCGAGGGCACCCACCGCCAGCGGCGGATCCGCCAGGGCCGGGCGGTGTACGCCTCGATCATGTCGGCCATGTTCGACCCGGCCGTGTTCGAGCAGCCGGGCACCTTCCGCGTCGACCGGCCGGTCTCGTCGTACCTGCACTTCGGCCACGGCCTGCACACCTGCTTCGGGGAGCGGGTCAACGTGGTGCAGATGCCCGAGACGGTCGGCTCCCTGCTGGCCCTCGACAACCTGCGGCGGGCGCCGGGCCGCGACGGCCGCATCGTCTACGACGGCCCGTTCCCCGATCGCCTGCTCGTCGACTTCGACCCGGCGGTCGGCTGACGTGGACCGGACCGTCCCCCAGCACGCGTTCACGGTGCAGACCCGGATCGGCAAGGACCGCGTGGCCGAGCTGTCCGCCCTCCTCGACGGCATCGGCGACGACATCAAGGGCAACCCGTACATCCCGTTCCCCACGCTCGACCGCCTGCACTACGCCAGCTTCGTCGTGTTCGACGCCGACCCTGACGACCCGTTCCTGGTGTTCGAGGGCAACGTCGACGGCCCGGTGCCCGACTTCCTGCGCCAGATGGTGCGGTCCGGTCCCGGGCTCAACGAGATCTACCGCCACTGCGACGGCTGCCCCGACTCGGGCCCCGACGCGCTGGTCGACTACCTGCTCGAGCACGACATCGGCGCCAGCGCCTTCTTCGTGGCCTGGCCCGGGCACACCGTCGCCACCATCCGCGAGGAGCAGCTGCTGCACGAGCGGATCAGCGCGTTCCTCGACGAGCAACGGGCATCGTCGGACATCGGCACCCAGCCGCCCGCCGAGGTGCGCCGGCGCATCCAGGAGTTCGTCGGCTCCGACCCCGAGCTGGCCCCGACGCTGAAGCGGCGGCCCCAGCCCTTCCTCGTGCGCTTCGGTCCCTTCATCGCCGGCGCCCTGGTGCTCCGCATCGTCGTCGCCGTGCTCAAGGTGGTGGCCGCCGCCCTCTCACCCCGGTCGGGCCGGACGAAGCGGCTCCTCGCCCGGGCCACCCTCCTCGTCCTGGGCGGCGTGGTGGGCGTTCTGCGCATCCACGAGCTGCGCGACGACCGGCGGGTGGCGGCCCGGACGCCGGACTGGCAGACCCGCTACAACGAGTCGGTCCGGTCCTTCGGTCACGTGCTCGAGCGGGAGGACCACCAGCTCCAGAACCATCTGGCCAGCCTGACGACGGTCAAGCCCGGGCGGTTCCGACTGGCCGTCCTGAACGTGGTGTTCGCCCTGGTCACGGTCACCGTCCGGCTGGTGGCGAACCGGGGCAAGCTGGGGTTCATCGGTTCCGTCCACTTCGCCCGGTGGGTCCTCACTCCGGACAAGAGGTCGGTCATCTTCCTGAGCAACTTCGATGGGAGCTGGGAGAGCTACCTCAACGACTTCATCGACCTGGCCTTCTACGGCCTCAACGCGGTGTGGTCCAACACCGACAACCCCATCGGGTTCCCACCCACCCGGTTCCTGGTCCTCGGTGGCTCCCAGGACGAGCAGCGTTTCAAGGCCTACGCCCGCGTCAGCCAGTTCCGCAGCCGGGTCTGGTACAGCGCCTATCCGGACCTCACCGTGCCCAACATCCGGACCAACATGAAGATCCGGAACAAGCTGCTGGGCCGGCTCGACGACGACGGCACCGACGCATGGCTGCGGCTGCTGTAGTGGCCGGGGCCGAGAGGAGTCGCGGTGGGGTCGGATGAGCTGAGGCGGGAGGACGTCCAGGGTCTGCTGGTCAGCGGCTACGCCACCATGCACCGGGCCGCGTACCTGATGCTGGAGGTGCTCGACGCCGAGGGGGCCCGGCGCTGGCTCGACGGGCTGCTCCCGCGCATCACCACCAGCCTGCGCCCGGCCGAGCGGCGGTGCCTGAACGTGGCCTTCACCAGCGGCGGTCTGCGCCGGCTGGGCATGGCCGAGGCCGACCTGCGCACCTTCTCCGTCCCGTTCCAGGAAGGGATGGCCGAGCCGCACCGGTCCCGCATCCTGGGCGACCGGGGCCCCAGCGACCCCTCCACGTGGGAGTGGGGAGGACCGGGCGACGATCAGCTCCACATCCTGCTGCTCCTGTTCGGCTGCGACGCCGACGAGCTGGCCGAGGTGGAGGCGGACGAGCTGACGCCGGCGGTGCAGAGCGGCGCCGTCGGGATCGTCCACCGGCGGACGCCGGAACCGCTACCCGGCAAGGTGAACGTGGGGAAGTTCGGCGTCGAGCACTTCGGGTTCGCCGACGGCATGTCGCAGCCGGTGATCCGCGGCAGCGGCCAGGAGCACCGCTACACCGGCAACGACGCCCGCCGCACGGTCGTCGAGGCGGGCGAGTTCGTGCTCGGGTACCGCAACGCGTACGGCAAGCTCACGCCCGTCCCCCGGGTGGGGACGGAGACCGGGCGGCCGTGGGACTTCGGGCGCGACGGCAGCTACCTGGTGTTCCGCCAGCTGGCCCAGGACGTGGCCGGGTTCTGGCAGTACGCCGACAGCCGGACCCGAGGCCCCGACGGGAGCCCCGACGAGGAGGCGCGGATCCTCCTGGCGGCCAAGATGGTGGGACGGTGGCCCAGCGGCGCGCCCCTGGTGCGCACTCCCCACCGCGACGACCCCGACATGGGCGCCGACAACAGCTTCGGGTACGCCCAGTGGGACAGGGAGGGCCTGCGCTGCCCCATCGGGTCGCACACCCGCCGGACGAACCCCCGCGACGTCTCCCCGGACGCCCGGCCCTCTCGCGCCCTGGAGCTGGCCAACCAGCACCGCCTCGTCCGCCGGGGCCGGGTCTACGGTCCCGGCCTGGAAACGCCGCTGGACGGCGACGACGGCACGCCCCGCGGGCTGTTCTTCCTGTGCCTCAACGCCAACATCGAGCGCCAGTTCGAGTTCGTCCAGCAGCACTGGTGCAACAACGAGAAGTTCCACGGGCTGTTCGACGAGGCCGACCCCGTCGCCGGCCTCCAGCCTGGAGGCGGTGGCCGCTTCACGGTGCAGGACGTCCCCGTGCGCACCAAGCACCACGGCGTGCCCAACTTCGTCACCGTGCGCGGCGGCAGCTACTTCTTCCTACCCGGCGTGCGGGCCGTGCGCTGGCTGGCCACGGGACGCCCGTAGCGTCAGAACGACTGGCGGGCCAGGTCACCGGCGCGCTCGGCCACCCGGCGCCGGAGCGGACGGTTCCGCCATCGCTCGAGGTCGATCTCCTCTGACGCATCGAGGTCGTCCACGAAGTGCTTCTCCAGCTCGGTGACCAGGCTGGCGTCGTAGAACGCCACGTTGATCTCGTCGTCGAGTCCGAACGAGCGGTGGTCGAAGTTGCTCGAACCGATGTTGGCCCAGCCGCCGTCGACGATCATCACCTTGGCGTGGAGCATGGTGCGCTGGTACTCGAAGATCCGCACCCCGGCATCAAGGAGGGCGTCGTAGCGGAGCTGACCGGTGCGGCGGACGACGTCCTTGTCGACGTGGTGGCCGTTCACCAGGATGCGCACGTCGACCCCTCGCCGGGCGGCGGCGGCCAGGACGTCGACGAACGCCTGTCCCGGCGTGAAGTAGGCGGTGGTGACCCACAACCGCTCACGGGCCCCGGCGATCACCGAGTAGAAGAGTCGCGCCGCCGCGGTCCCGCCGCCCGATGCCGAACTGCGGGTGACGTGGACGTCGACGCCGCCGTCGTGCTCCGGCAGGGGGGGAAGGTGGGACCGGCCGAGGATGCCCTGGGTGGCGGTCGTCCAGTTCTCCAGGAACCCTCCGAGCACGTCCCGCACGGCCGGACCTTCGATGCGAACGTGGGTCTCCCGCCAGTGGTCCGGGTCCTGGGCGTTCCCGTCCCAGACGTCGGCGATGCCGACGCCGCCGGCGAACCCGACCATGCCGTCGACGATCAGGAGCCGTCGATGCATCCGGTTGTTCAGCTTGTCCAGCGTGTACAACCTCGGCGGGCGGATGAAGGACACCCGGACACCGGAGGCCTCCAGCCTGTGCACGTGGTCGCGGTCGAGCTTGGCCGAGCCGTAGCCGTCGAGGACGACGTTCACCTCCACGCCGGCCCTTGCCCGCTCGGTGAGAGCGTCGGTGAACCTCTCCGTGACCTTCCCCGGCCAGTAGATGTAGGAGGACAGGTCCACCGAACGCTCCGCGGCCCGGATGGCGTCGAGCATCTCGACGAACGTCTCGTCGCCGTTGCGGAGTACCTTCACCCGGTTGCCGCGCCGCACCGGGGCGCCGGTCAGGGCCTCCACCAGCCGGGCGAAGTCCGGCGTGCCCGGGGCGGCCGGGTCGGGGAGGTCGAAACCGGCGGCTGCGCTCCGGCGGTACCTGGCCGTGCCGTAGGCGTAGACGGAGGCCAGCGCCATCCCGCCCCCGACGGCCACGTTGCGAACCCACGGGGTCGGCATGGCCACGAAGCTACCTCCCGTTTTCCGGGCTCCGAGCGCGGGTAGGGCCTGTGGCGATGTCCAAGCCCCAGCAGCCCGAGCTCCATCGCAGCGGAAAGGGCGCCACCGACCCGGCCAGCGCCAAGGCCAACCCCGAGGTCAACCCTCGGGCCGG
>JALYGL010000240.1 GCA_030777125.1 Actinomycetota bacterium | reverse complement strand
GCCTGGTGGCGGCCGTGGAGTGGGAGCGCCACGACGACCAGCCGTGGCTGACGGCCGCAGCGGCCGCAGGCGCGGTGGCCTCGGACCGCCATGGTCCAGGCGTCGTCACGGTTGAGCTGTCGGTCGGCCGACGCAGCCGGCGCGTCCATCTAGGCTCCCGCCATGGCAGCGCTGATCACCGTCGCCGAGGACGGGACCTTGGTCGTCCCCGACGAGCCCGTCATCCCCTTCATCCGGGGCGACGGCACCGGGATCGACATCTGGCCCGCCACCCAGCTGGTGATCGACGCCGCCGTGGCCCGCCACGGCCGGTCGATCGCCTGGAAGGAGGTGCTGGCCGGCCAGGCCTCCTACGACCAGACCGGGGACTGGCTGCCCGACGAGACGGTGACCGCGTTCCGGGACCACGTGGTCGGCATCAAGGGGCCTCTCACCACACCGGTCGGCGGCGGCATCCGCAGCCTCAACGTCGCCCTGCGCCAGCTGCTCGACCTGTACGTGTGCCTGCGCCCGGTGCGGTGGTTCACGGGCGTGCCGTCGCCGGTCAAGCACCCGGAGAAGGTCGACATGGTCATCTTCAGGGAGAACACCGAGGACGTGTACGCCGGCAAGGAGCTGGAGGAGGGCACGCCCGAGGTGGAGCGGCTGATCGCCTTCTGTGCGTCGGAGTTCGGCTGGGAGATCCGTCCCGACTCGGGGATCGGCCTGAAGCCCATCTCCATCACCGGGTCGAAGCGGCTGGTCCGGGCCGCCATCCAGTACGCCGTCTCGCACGGCCGGCGGTCGGTGACCCTCGTCCACAAGGGCAACATCCAAAAGTTCACCGAGGGCGCGTTCCGGAAGTGGGGGTACGAGCTGGTGCGGGAGGAGTTCTCCGACGTGGCCGTGGGCTGGGACGACTGCGGCGGCGACCCCGGCGGCCGGATCCTCGTCAAGGACGTCATCGCCGACATCTTCCTGCAGCAGGTTCTGACCCGGCCTGACGAGTTCGACGTCATCGCCACCACCAACCTGAACGGCGACTACGCGTCCGACGCCCTGGCCGCCCAGGTGGGCGGGATCGGCATCGCCCCCGGCGGGAACATCAACTACGTCACCGGCCACGGCATCTTCGAAGCTACCCACGGCACCGCCCCCAAGTACGCCGGCCTGGACAAGGTCAACCCCGGCTCCCTGCTGCTGTCGGGCGTGCTCATGCTCGAGCACCTGGGCTGGCACGACGCGGCCGACGACATCGTGCGGGCCATGGAGGCCACCATCGCCGAGCGCATCGTGACCTACGACTTCGCCCGCCTCACCGAAGGGGCCACCGAGGTCAAGACGTCCGAGTTCGCGGCGGCCATCGTCGAGCGCCTGTGAGTTTCGCCCTCACTCGCTCGCTGCGCTCGCTCCGTTCGGGCGAGTTGTCGGCGCTCCGGCCGCCCGGCGGAGCCGGTCCGCCTCCGCACTGCCCCCCGTGCGGCCGGCTTCGCCGGCCATGGCCGCTCGCCGGTGAGGCCGCCTTCGGCGGCGGCGGTCGGCCAGCGGCCGGATCTCCGGGGTGAAGGTCACCGTCGTGGGGGCCGGGTTCTACGGCTCCACCCTGGCCCAGCGGGTGGCCGAGGGCGGCTACGCCGACGAGGTCGTCCTGACCGACATCGTGGAGGGCCGTCCCCAGGGGCTGGCCCTCGACCTCATGCAGAGCCGGCCCATCGTCGGGTTCGAGACCCGGGTGGTCGGCACCAACCGCTACGACGAGACGGCCGAGTCCGACGTCTGCGTGGTGACCGCCGGTGTGGCCCGGAAGCCGGGGATGAGCAGGGCCGACCTCCTGGAGGTGAATGCCGGGATCGTCGCCGAGGTCACCGGACGGATGGCGGCCACGTCGCCCGACATGGTGCTGATCGTCGTCTCCAACCCGCTGGACGAGATGACCGCCCTGGCCGCGGAGGTGTCCGGGTTCCCTCCCGAACGGGTGATGGGCCAGGCCGGGGTGCTCGACACGGCTCGGTTCCGCCACTTCGTGGCCGAGCGCCTGGGCGTGCCCGTGGCCTCGGTGACGGCCATCACGCTCGGGTCGCACGGCGACACCATGGTGCCGGTGCCGTCGCTGGCCAGGGTCGAGGGCCGGCCGCTGCGGGAGGTCCTGGCCCCGGCCGACGTCGAGGAGGTGGTGGCCAGGACCCGCGACGGCGGCGCCGAGATCGTCGCCCTGCTGAAGACGGGCTCGGCCTATTTCGCCCCCGCCGCCGCGGCCGAGGCCATGGTCCGGGCCGTGGCCCTCGACACCGGCGAGGTCATGCCGGTGGCCGCGTGGGTCGACGGTCAGTACGGCATCGACGGTGTGTACCTGGGGGTCCCGGCGCGGATCGGCCGGTCGGGGGTCCAGGAAGTGGTCGAGCTGCCCCTCGACGACCCCGAGCTGGCCGCCCTGCGGACCGCCGCCGGGGCGGTGCGGGCCAAGCAGCAGGAGGCGCTCAGGGCGAGCGGTCGTTCGCCCGGCCCCGCAGCATGACGAACAGCGGGGCGGCGACGAAGCCCACTGCAGCGACGGGGAGCAGGAGGATCGACACCGTGCGCAGGGCCGACCACTGCGACAGCATGCTGAAGAAGAACAGCGCCACTGCGGCCAGCACCAGCACGACAGGGGTCATCACCAGGTGGTCGGTGGCGCGCCGTG
Source organism: Actinomycetota bacterium (assembly GCA_030777125.1). GTDB lineage: Bacteria > Actinomycetota > Acidimicrobiia > Acidimicrobiales > AC-14 > JALYGL01. The sequence goes on along the minus strand of JALYGL010000240.1, from coordinate 2,620 downwards.
GACCGGACCGCTCGTCGTCGGGGTCGTCCCATCCCGCGAACCGGTCCTCGCGGTCGAAGTCGTCGCCGTCGTCGGCGGCTTCCTGTCCCGGATCGGTGACCAGGGGCCGCCACTGCCCGGCCAGGCCGGCGTCGTAGGCGTGGCGTCGGGAAGGGTTGCCGAGTACCTCCCACGCCGAGTTCAGGGCGGCCATCGTGCGACGGGCAGCTTCGGCCGTCGCCGGATCGGCATCGGGCTGGGTGTCCGGGTGGTGCCGTCGGGCCTGGCGTCGGTAGGCGGCCCGGATCTCGTCGGTCGTGGCCTGCGGCGTCACCCCCAGCACCTCGTAATGCGTGGCCATCAGTAGGTGGTGGCGGCCCGGGACGCGGCGAACACGCCGCCCAGCGCCGCGAACGCAGGCGCGTGCTCGACCAGGAGGCCCACCCGGCCGCCGATCTTGAGCCGGCCAGCGGCGAAGGCCGCGGCCGGGGTGAGAAGGCCCTGGCTGATGGCGGTGGCGGTGGCGTAGTCCTCGGTGATCTCCACGTCGGCGGGCCCCTCGGCCCCCGGTGAGACCGACACGGTGCCGTGGTCTAGGCGGACGACGTAGTCGATGTCGCCGTCCGGGCCGCCCGTGACCACCTGGCGGACGACCACGCTCGTCCCCGTGGAGGCCCGGCGCAGGTGGTCGCTGGCCGCGGCGGTCTCGGCCAGCTGGTCGAGCCACTCGGCGGACAAGAACCGCACCATGCTCCATTCTGTCCGATGTGATCCGGCCGTCAGACGAGCATCGCCACCCTCCCGGACCTGAAGCGACGTGGGAGGAGTCGTGGTACTTCGACTTCGCCGCCCGGGACGGGTCCCTCGGGGGCTACGTCCGCTTCGCCGTCGTGCCCGGCGACGCCGCGGCATGGTTCTGGGCCGCGGTCACGGGCCCGCGCCGGCCGCTCGTCACCCTGCGCGACCACGACGTCGATCCGCCCCGGGGTCGGGCGCTGGAGGCGCGGGCCAGCGGGTTGTGGGTCGACCTGGTGTGCGAGACGCCGCTCGAGCACTGGTCGGTGGGGTTGGAGGCGTTCGGCGTGGCCCTCGACGACCCTCTCGAGGCCTGGCACGGCGAGCGCGGCGACCCGACCGCGCTGGGCCTGGACCTCGAGTGGGAGGGGCTCGCACCTCCCGCCGACCTCGGGGGTGCGCCCGGCTACGGGCACGGCTGCGCCGTCCACGGCGACGTCCTGGTGGGCAGAGAGCGGATCGCCTTCGACGGCACCGGCTGGCGCACCCACGCCTGGGGCCCCCGCGACTGGTGGGGCGAGCCCCGGAGCTGGGCGGCGGGGACGTTCGACGACGGGACCACGTTCTCGGGGGCGGCCGCACAGACGGTCCGCGGCTGCGACGGCCTCCCGGTCTCGGCGGTTGCCGGTGACGTGACCGTCGCCGCCGTCGCCCACGCCCCCGTGCTCGTGCCCGGTGGTCCCGGTGGCGGGCCGGGCTCCCGCCTGTCCCGGGTCCTCTGCCGCTACCAGCGCGCCGGGAGAGGTGGCTACGGATGGGCCGAGTGGCTCCAGCCACCTGACCTCGAGGTGCCCGGCCAAAGCCGAGGTCCCCGCTCTACGGGCTGATGGCGTGGAAGGCGCGGGACGACGTCGGCGCGAACTCGGTTGCGTTGCGGATGGTCTCCCAGGCGCTGCCGTTGGCCGCCTGCCACGACCAGAACGAGACGCCGGTGACGCCCTTGGCGTGGGCGGTGCCCATGAAGCGCAGCAGCTCCTCGGGCGGCGGGACCCCGGCCCGCCCTCCCTCGGGCTTGCCGTCGTAGGCCTGGCCCACCGGGAACACCGGCTTGCCGAAGGGCGCCAGGTCGTCGACCGCCCCGGCCACGTCGGTGTCGGGCTGTCGGTTGAGCCAGTAGACCATCGGCGCCACGGCGTCGAAGTTCTCCACGATCTCGGCGTAGGGGTAGGTGGGCCGGTGCTTGAACGACGGCCGGGGAACCGTGGCGATCAGGGTGTAGTCGGCGCCGACCAGGCCTCGCAGGGCGGCTCCGTAGGCCCGGGCCACCTCCGGGCTGACCCGGGTACCCTCGCTCTCGGTCTCGATGTCGGCGGAGAACCCGTCGATGCGATGGCCTCCGGGAGCTTTGTGCTCGATCATGGCCTTGGCCCGGGCGATGTCGGCCGGCCAGGCGTCACCGAGGCGGGGGAAGTCCCATCCGATCACCCGGATGCCCTTGGCGTGGGCCGCCGGGACCAGTGCGTCGACGAAGGGGCGCACGTTGAACCCGTCCCAGTGCGACCCCATGCGCACGTAGAGGTGGGTGAGGCCCGCTTCCCGGGCCCGGGCCACGATGGCCTGGGCGTTGCCGCCCTCTGTCTTGTCGGGCTCGTAGATCCACATGCCCTTGCCGTGAGGCAGGAACGGCCCCGCCGGGAGCGGTTCCTCGGGCTCGTCGGACTGGAGGAGCCCGCCGAGGACGGTGTCGGGGGCCACCGCGGCCAGCGACACCGGCAGGGTGATATCACCGTGGGCCGCGACCAGGCCGACGGTGGCCAGCAGCACCGCGCTGCACAAGTTGGCCGTGGCCATCTGCCGGCGGGCGAACCAGGCCGCGGCGCCGGCCTGGGGGGCGGCGGTGCGGCGC
>JALYGL010000239.1 GCA_030777125.1 Actinomycetota bacterium | reverse complement strand
TCGTTCGCCGCGGCCGGTCTCGCCCTCGCCGTCGCCGTCGAAGCGGCGGGCGCCGACGGTCCCGCCGGCGGCCTTCGGGCCCACGCCTTCGGCCTCACCGCTCTCACCTGTGCCGCCAGTGCGTGGCTGGCCGGCGTGGCCGTAGGGTCGGTACGGGTGGCAGCGTGGCCGCTCGCCGCCCGCCGCCGGGAGCAGGTGGCATGAGACCGGGACCGTCGGTCAGCTGCATCATCGTCGCCTTCCACCGCCCCGAGGCCCTGGCCGGCCTGCTCGACCGCCTCCGCCACCCCCAGGTCGAGCTCGTCGTGGTGAACGTGGACAACGACCCCACAGTCGCGGCCGTGGCCGGGCCGCTGGCGGTAGCCCTTCCCGGCAATCCCGGCTACGCCACTGCGGTCAACGCCGGCGTCGGCCATGCCACGGCCGACGTGGTCGTGTTCCTGAACGACGACGTCTCCGTCGACAGCGGCGGCGTCCTGTCCCTGGCGTCGGTGGTGGCGGACGGCCGGGCCGACGTCGTCCTGCCATGCGTGCTGGACGGTGACGGGCGAAGGGAGCCGACCATCGCCGCCCTGCCCAGCCCGGGCAACCTCTTTCGGGAGTGGTTCCTTCTCCCCGACGCCAGACCGAGGTTCCTGGCGGCCGGGGCGCGCCCGGTCCAGAAGTGGCGGGCGCCGGTGGTCCCGGAGCCGATCGAGGCGGGGGCGGCGACGGTGGTGGCCGTCGCCGCGTCCCTGATCCGAGAGCTGCCCCTGCCTCAGGACTACTTCCTCTACTGGGAGGAAAGCGACTGGTTCTGGCGCCTGCGGTCCGTGGGGGCCCGGGTGCTGTTCGACCCCAGGGTGGTGGTCCGCCACGCCGGGGGGCGAGACGACGTGCGGCCGGCCAAAAGCCGGCTGCTGGCCCGCAACGCCGTCCGCTGCGTGCGCCGCACCCAGGGCCGGCGGCGGGCAGTGCTGGCCTGGCTGGTGGTGATCCTCTGGAACGCCCGCCTGGTGGCACTGGACGGCCTGCGCCGGCTGGCCGGCTCGCCAGCCGCGGCCCGGCGCCTCCCGGCCCGGACCGGGGGGCTGGCGGCCGCAGTGGGGGCGTGGAGGGAGCTGTGAGTGGCGTCCTGCTGGTCGACTGGTTGGGCCGGGGCGGGATCGCCCAGGCCACCGCCTGCTGGGCGGCGGAGCTGCAGCGGGCGGGCCGGACCGTCCAGGTGGTGACGCGCGGTGGACGGGAGCTGTCCGACCTGGTGGGAGGCGTGGTGGGTGCCGGCGACGGCGAGCGCCACGTCGCCGCCCACCGGGCCGTGGTGCGGGAGGCGGTCGAGGTCATCCGGTCGCAGCGCCCGGCCGTCGTCGTGGTCCAGAACTACGTCCTGCCCTCCCTCGAGCGGCCTGTGTACGGCGCCGCGGCGGCGGTCGGCGCCCGGCTGGTGGTCGTGGTTCACGACCACCGCCTGCACACCCTGCTGGCCGGCAACCGAGTGGGCCTGCGCGGCAACCTGCGACGGGCCGACGTGGTGGCCGCCCATTCGGCGTTTGTGGCCCGGAGTTTGCGGGGCGTGTCGCCCCATCCGGTCCACGTGCTGCCCCTGTCCCTGCACGACGTGCTGTTCACCCCCCATCCCGCCCCGCGCCGGCCCGGCCCTGGCGCCGACCGCAGCGCCATCCACTTCGGTATCCTGAGGCGCCGGTACAAGGGCACGGGCCTGGTGGCCCAGCTGGCGGGCGACGGGGTACCCGGCTGGCGCTTCACCCTGGTGGGTGCGGGCGCCCCGGCCAGGCTCCCCGGTGCGGTGACCGTGTCCCGTTTCACCGAGGCCGGGGAGCTCCTCCAGCTGGTCGGGAACGCGGACGCCGCCGTGCTGCCCTACTCGATGGCCACCCAGAGCGGCGCCGTCGCCCTGGCCCAGGCCCTGGGCACGGTCCCCGTCGCCAGCGCCGTCGGCGGCATCCCCGAGCAGATCGTCGACGGCGAGACGGGACGCCTGGTTCCGGCCGGCGCCGGCCCCGACGCGTGGCGAGCGGTGCTCGAGGACCTGGCCACCGACCCCGCCCGCCTGCAGGAGATGGCCGGGCGGGCCCGGGCTCACGCCCGGGCCGCGCACGACCGGTTCCGCACCGAGGTGGTGGCGCTCACCGCCTGAGCGGCCGGCTCGGCCTCAGCACGTCTCGACGCGCTCCCCATGGCCGGTGCGGCGCATCAGGAAGCCGGTGACCCTCCATCGGTCGGCGGCGGTGACACCGCCCGTGACGCAGACGGCGACGGCGAAGACGACGGCGCCGACGACCACCGGGACGGGGAGGGCCAGGTCGCGCAACGGCCAGACGGCGAGAGCCATCAGAGCGGTGGACGCCAGTACCCGGGGCGACGGCGGCCGGGTGGCGATCCCGACGGTGCGGGCGTGGAGGCGGTGGTACAGGACGGCGGTGACGACCCACGTGGCCACCATGGCGACGGCTGCGCCGGTGGACCCCAGTCGGGGGATGAGGACGCAGTCGAGGGCGAGGGTGACGGCGGTCACGAGGGCGGCGACGATGATGCCGCGGCGAAGGAAGTCACCGGCCATGATCAGGGCCCCCTGAGCGAAGGTCAACCATGCCAGCCACTGCGCCGCCCCCATGATGGCGAGGGGTGTGGCTGCGGGGCCGTACCCGTACCCGACGGCGACGTCGAGAATCGGGCGGGCGAGGAGCACGAGCCCGGCCGACACCGGCAGGCCGAGGAGGTAGACGGCCCGCACGGCGTCGTCGTAGGCACGGCGGGCGCCGTCCCGGTCGCCGGCGCCGAGGCGGCGGCTGAGCAGGAAGAACAACGGAGCGGTCAGCGCCGTGCTCACGTAGGCCCCGGCCTCCAGCAGGCGGAGGGCGATGTCGTACCTGGCCGTCTCCGCCGCGCTGCTCAGCAGCGACAGCAGCACGACGTCGAAGCGCATGGTGAGGGCCGAGAGCCCACCCGTCACGGCGAACGGCAGCGCCGCCCGGAGCAGCGTCCGGGTGCTGCCCTCGTCGAACGCCGGCCGGGAGGTCCAGATCCGAGCGCGGCGCAGTACGACCACCGCGACCAGTACCGCCACCGCCGGAGCCGCGGCCAGGGCGACCAGCGCCCCACGGACGCCGGTGCCCAGGAGCACCGGAATCGCCCCCATGGCGACGATGAGCGTCTGGACGGCGGTGATGGCGGCCCGGCGGGCGATCAGGCCGACGCCGTCGAGGGCCCCGAGGAGCGAGGAGAGTACCGACGCCGACGGGATTGCCAGCCCCCCGATGGCCATGTCGCCCACTGTGGTAGCCGGATAACTCAGGGCGGCGAACAGCACCACTGCGCCGTAGCCGAGCAGTCCCAAGAGCAGGGACGCGGGCACGGTCCCCCGCAGCAGGCGGTCCGCCTCCGACGGGGCCCGGCTGACCAGGCGGGTCATGGCCGAACTGGTGCCGAAGTCGGCGAGGAAATTGCCCAGGACCACGACCGCGGCCACCGTCGAGTAGCGCCCGAACTGGGCGGGCGCCAGTTCCCGGGTGACGGCGGCCACGAAGGCCAGGCCCGTGAGGCGCCCGAGAGACTGGAGCACGAGCAGCGAGAGCCCACCGCGGGCCGCGGCCCGGCCGTCGTCGATCGGCGCCCCCTCCCGGTTTGGGTCGGCCAGGCCCGCTTTGGTGCTCACCGGCCGCCCTGGCGGGCACCTCCGTCCACACCTCCGTATCGACCGTTCCGGACGCCGCCTTGACCGGGAAGGAAGGCGGCGCCCCGTCCGGACGCTAGTCAGGTGATGGCGAGCATCCGCTCCAGTGACACGCGGGCCCACTCCGCCGTCTCGGGGTCGACCTTGATCTGGTTGACCACCCGGCCGTCGACGAGGTTCTCGAGGACCCAGGCCAGGTGGGCGGCATCGATCCGGAACATGGTCGAGCAGGGGCAGACGATCGGGTCGAGGGAGACGACGGTGCGGTCCGGGTGTTCGGCGGCCAGGCGCTGCACCAGATGGACCTCGGTGGCGATACCCAGCACCGATCCCGGCGGGGCGGCCTCGACCGCCTTGATGATCGAGTCGGTGGAACCGACCTCGTCGGCCAGGGCGACGACCTCGGCCGAGCACTCGGGATGGGCCACGACGATCCCGTCGGGGTGCTCGGCGCGGAAGTCACGGACGTGGTCGACGGAGAACCGCTGGTGGACCGAGCAGTGCCCCTTCCAGAGCAGGAAGGTGGCCTCCTTCACGTCGGTGTCCTCCAGGCCCCCGAGGTCGCGGCGGGGGTTCCACACCCGCATGTCGGCGGCGCCGTACCCGAGCTGGAACGCGGTGTTGCGGCCCAGGTGCTGGTCGGGGAAGAACAGCAGCTTCTCCCCTCGCTCCAGGGCCCACGTGATGACGGCCCGGGCGTTCGACGAGGTGCACACCGCTCCGCCCTGGCGGCCGACGAAGGCCTTCAGGGCGGCGGACGAGTTCATGTAGGTGATCGGGACGACCTCGGAAATGTCGGTGACCGCGGCGAGCTCGTCCCAGGCCTCCTCGACCGAGTCGATGTCGGCCATGTCGGCCATCGAGCACCCGGCGTTGAGGTCGGGGAGCATGACCGTCTGGTGGTCACCGGTCAGGATGTCGGCCGACTCGGCCATGAAGTGGACACCGCAGAACACGATGTACTCCGCGGTGGTGTTGGCCGCCGCCAGCCGGGAGAGGCCGAACGAGTCGCCTCGGGCGTCGGCCCAGCGCATGACCTCCTCCCGCTGGTAGTGGTGGCCGAGGATCAGCAGCCGCTCGCCGAGCGCGGCCTTGGCCGACGCGATCCAGGACGCGTACTGCTCAGGGGTACCGCCGACGTAGCGCTCGGGGAGCGCCGCCTGTATGCGGAGCATCGTGACCTCCGGGATGTAGCTCCGATGACGGCCGGTGGAGACAGCCTGGTCGCCTCACACGGGGTTGTCGGCCTCGGAGCTGATATGTCGCCGGATACCAGGCCGGCGTTGGCGCCAGTCTACGTCCCCCGGGCCTGTTTCGCTCGGAGAACCCATACCCTGGGCGGGTGCTCCCACGTCCGCCTGCCGGCTCCATCCCCGACGCTCCCGGCTCCTACCAGTTCAAGGACCGCGACGGGCGGGTCATCTACGTGGGCAAGGCCAAGTCGCTGCGGTCCCGGTTGTCCAACTACTTCGTCAACCCCGCCTCCCTGCCGCCCCGCACCGCCCAGATGGTGGCCGCGGCGGAGTCGGTCGAGTGGATCCAGGTCCGCAACGACGTGGAAGCACTCATGCTCGAGTACAGCCTGATCAAGCAGCACCGGCCCCGGTTCAACATCCGGCTTCGGGACGACAAGAGCTACCCCTTCCTGTCGATCACCGTGGGCGAGGAGTGGCCGCGGGCCATGGTGATGCGGGGCCAGAAGCGCAAGGGCGTCCGCTACTTCGGGCCCTACGGCCACGCCTACGCCATCCGGGAGACGCTCGACCTCCTGCTGCGGACGTTCCCCATCCGCACCTGCAGCGACCACAAGTTCGCCCACCACCGCCGCATGGGCCGCCCCTGCCTGCTCGGTCACATCGAGAAGTGCACGGCGCCGTGCGTGGGCGAGGTGGAGCGCGAGGAGTACGACCGGCTGGTGGCCGAGCTGATCGACTTCCTTGACGGCGACACCCAGCCCGTGGTCCGCCGCCTGGAGCGCCAGATGCAGGAGGCGGCCGCGTCGCTCGAGTTCGAACGGGCGGCCCGGATGCGCGACCGCCTGTCGAGCGTGCGCAAGGCCATCGAGAAGCAGGCCATGGTCACCGAGCGGCCCGAGGACCTCGACGTCATCGGTGTCGCCGACGACGAGCTGGAGGCGTCCGTGCAGGTGTTCTACGTGCGCCGGGGGCGGATGGTCGGGCGCAAGGGGTTCGTGGTCGACAAGGTGGAGGACGTCACCCCGCCGGAGCTGCTGGGCCACGTGATCGAGGGCCTCTACGCCGAGGCCGACGCGGCCGGCGTTCCCCGTGAGGTCCTCGTCCCGTGGGAGCCGGACGACGTGGACCTGTACGCCCGGTGGCTGACCGAGCGCCGCGGACAGAAGGTGCGGGTCCGGGTGCCCCAGCGGGGCGACAAGCGGGCCCTGCAGGCCACCGTCACCCAGAACGCCAAGGAGGAGTTCGTCCGCCACCGGCTCAAGCGGGCGTCGGATCACAACGCCCGGGCCAGGGCCCTCAACGCTCTGCAGGACGCGCTCGACCTCCCCGACCCGCCTCTGCGCATCGAGTGCTTCGACATGAGCCACATCCAGGGCCGCGACTACGTGGGCTCCATGGTGGTCATGGAGGACGGCCTGGCCAAGAAGAGCGAGTACCGGCGGTTCCGTGTCAAGGAGGTTTCCGGCAACGACGATTTCGCGGCCATGGAGGAGGTGCTCACCCGCCGGCTGACTGCCCTGCTGGTCGAGCGCGACCGCCCGGTGGGGGAGGCCCGCCGCAAGTTCTCCTATCCTCCCAACCTGCTGCTGGTCGACGGGGGGAAGGGGCAGCTCAACGTCGCCATGAGGGCGGTGGAGAGCCTGGGCCTGGACGGGGAGATCTCCGTCGCCGCCCTGGCCAAGCGCTTCGAGGAGGTCTTCGTGCCGGGCCAGGCCGACCCGGTCCGGATCCCCCGGCAATCGGAGGCCTTGTACCTGCTGCAACGCCTCCGAGACGAGGCCCACCGGTTCGCCATCGCCTACCACCGCCAGCTCCGGGGCAAGCGGATGACCAGCAGCGTGCTCGACGGTGTCCCCGGGCTGGGCCCGACCCGCCGGAAGCGGCTGGTCACCGAGTTGGGCGGGATGGCGGCGGTGAAGGCGGCCCCCTTGGACGACCTCCTGGCGTTGCGGTGGTTGCCGGACGACGTGGGCCGGGCCGTCCACGAGAAGCTCCACCGGCCCTCGTGACAGGCGACGTCTGGGAGACCCACGCCGGCTGGTGGCAGGACGCGTTCACCGACGGGGCCGACGCCGAGTACACCGAGCAGATCATCCCCCTGGCGCGCACGCACCTCGCCGGCGCCGCCGACGTGCTCGACGTCGGCACGGGGGAGGGGCAGCTGGCCCGGGTGGCAGCCGACGCCCGCAGGGTCGTGGGGGTGGACCCTGCCTGGCGGCAGCTGGACGTGGCCCGCAGCCGCGGCGGCGACGCCCGGTACGTCCGAGCCGAGGCCGCCGGCCTGCCGTTCCCGGACGGCGCGTTCGACGCGGTGCTGGCCTGCCTGGTGTTCGAGCACATCGACGCGGTCGACGACGCCATCGCCGAGGCCGGCCGGGTGCTGCGCCGCGGCGGGCGGTTCCTCCTCTTCATGAACCACCCGCTGCTGCAGACGCCGGAGTCGGGTTGGATCGACGACCGCATCCTCGACGAGCAGTACTGGCGGATCGGCCCGTACCTGGTGGAGGACACCTCCCTGCAGGAGGTGGACAAGGACGTCTTCATCCCCTTCGTCCACCGCCCGCTGTCCCGGTACGTCAACGCCATGGCCGCGGCCGGACTGCTCGTGCGCCGCATGGAGGAGCCGCCGCCTCCGCCCGGGTTCCTGGCCCGGGCCGAGGAGTACGTGGCCGCGGCGACCATTCCCCGGCTCCTGTTCATGCGAGCGGAGAAGTCCGGCTGACTATCCTGGGAGCAGGGCATGGCTGAGTTCCTCATCATCACGGGCGTCTCCGGGGCGGGGGGGTCCACGGCGGCCGACACGTTCGAGGACCTCGGCTGGTTCGTCATCGACAACCTCCCGCCCGCCCTCATCTCCAAGGTGGCCGAGCTGGTGCAGGTGCCCGGCGCCAACACCGAGCGGGTGGCGCTGGTCGTGCGCACCGAGCACTACCTCGAAGAGCTGATCCGGGCCCTGGAGCAGCTCCGCACCACCGCCCGGGTCCGCGTCCTGTTCCTGGAGGCGTCCGACGAGGTCCTCGTCCGCCGGTACGAGAACACCCGCCGCCGCCACCCACTGGGCGACGCCGAGCGGGTGTCGGAGGCCATCGAGCGGGAACGGGCCCTGCTCGACCCCGTCAAGGCCATGGCCGACGTGGTGGTCGACACCAGCGACCTCAACGTCCACCAACTGCGCGACCGCCTGCACGACCTCTTCGGACACGAGAGCGAGACCCCGATGCAGACCAGCATCGTGTCGTTCGGCTACAAGCACGGGCTCCCGCTCGACGTCGACCTGGTCTTCGACTGCCGTTTCCTGCCCAACCCGCACTGGGTCGACGAGCTCCGACCGCTGTCCGGTCTCGACCAACCGGTGCGCGACTACGTGCGGGCCCAGCCGGAGACGGGCGAGTTCCTGGCCCGCCTCGACGACATGATGGCCCTGCTCCTCCCCGCCTTCGTGAAGGAGGGCAAGACGTACCTCTCCATCGCCGTCGGCTGCACCGGCGGCCGCCACCGCTCCGTCGTCATCGCCGAGGAGCTGGCCCGGCTGCTTCGCGGCCGCGGGTTCGAGCCCATGGTGCAGCACCGGGACCTGGCCCGGTGACGCGCGTCGTCGCCCTGGGCGGCGGCCACGGCCTGGCCGCCAGCCTGTCGGCCATCCGGCGCTACGCCGACGACGTCTGCGCCATCGTCTCGGTCGCCGACGACGGTGGGTCCAGCGGCCGGCTGCGTGCGGCCTTCGGCATCGCCCCGCCGGGAGACCTGCGGAAGTGCCTGGTGGCCCTGGCCGACACCGGCTCCATGTGGAGCGAGGCGTTCGAGCACCGCTTCGACGCCGGCGAGCTGCAGGGCCACGCCTTCGGGAACATCGTCATCGCCGGGCTGGCGGCCACCACGGGCGACTTCGAGCTGGCGCTGGCCGAGGCCGGTCGCCTGGTCGGCGCCGTCGGACGGGTGATCCCGGCGACCACCGAGCCGGTGGTCCTGCGGGCGACGGTGCGCCCGCCGAACGGTGACGCACCGCCGGTCGAGGACGACGTCACCGACGTCGAGGGCCAGGTCGCGGTGGGTAGCTGCGGCCACATCGCCCGGATCTCCCTCGTCCCGCCCGACGCCAAGCCGCCGACGGCCGCCCTGGAGGCCATCGCCGCCGCCGACCAGATCGTGCTCGGGCCCGGGTCGCTCTTCACCAGCGTGCTGGCTGTCGGCGCCGTCCCCGCCCTCCGCGTCGCCCTGGACGAGGCGCCGGGGGAGAAGGTGTACGTGTGCAACCTGGGGCCACAGCTGCCGGAGACGGCCGGCTTCGACGTGGCCGACCACGTCGCCGCCCTCCGCGCCCACCGGGTCGACGTCGACGTGGTCCTGTACCATCCGGGTGCCCTGCCACTCGGCCGGCTCGACGTCCGTGGCGTCGGACGGCCGGTCGCCCGGCCCGACGGTCTGGCCCACGATCCCACCAAGTTGGCGGTCGCCCTCGCCGATCTGGTCGGATAGAGGGCGGTACGCAAGGTTCCGGTAACCAAGCGGTAATCAAGGAGGAGGGACCATGGCACTGAAGGTCGGCATCAACGGATTCGGACGGATCGGCCGGAACTTCTACCGGGCGGTGAAGAGTCGGGGTGCCGACATCGACGTCGTGGCCGTGAACGACCTCACCTCCCCGGCCACCCTGGCCCACCTCCTGAAGTACGACTCGGTGCTCGGACGGCTCGAGGAGACGGTCACCGTCACCGACGACGGCATCAAGGTCGACGAAGACGACATCAAGGTCCTGTCCGAGCGCGACCCCAAGGCGCTTCCGTGGGGCGACCTGGGCGTGGAGCTGGTCATCGAGTCCACCGGGTTCTTCACCGACCGCGAGGGGGCGGCGCAGCACATCGACGCCGGCGCCAAGCGGGTGATCATCTCTGCCCCCGGCAAGGACGTCGACGCCACCTTCGTGGTCGGCGTCAACGACGACACCTTCGACCCCGAGAAGCACACGGTCGTGTCCAACGCCTCCTGCACCACCAACTGCTTCGTGCCCATGGTGAAGGTGCTCGACGACGCCTTCGGCATCGAGCAGGGCCTGATGACCACGGTCCACGCCATGACCAACGACCAGAACCTGCTGGACCTGCCTCACAAGGACCTGCGCCGGGGCCGGTCGGCGGCGATCAACATCGTCCCGTCGTCCACGGGTGCGGCCCGGGCCACCAGCCTGGTGCTGGAGTCGATGAAGGGGAAGCTCGACGGCAGCGCCCTGCGGGTGCCGGTGGCCGACGGGTCCATCACCGACTTCACCGCCATCGTCAACCGGGAGGTCACGGTGGACGAGGTCAACGAGGCGTTCCGCAAGGCCGCCGAGTCAGGTCCGCTGTCGAAGGTGATGATCTACTCGACCGACCCCATCGTCTCCACCGACATCGTCGGCTCGCCGGCGTCGTGCACCTTCGACTCCGACCTCACCATGGTCATGGGCAAGATGGTCAAGGTCTGCGGGTGGTACGACAACGAGTGGGGCTACTCGAACCGCCTGGTGGACCTGGTCGAGATCGTCGGCCGCGGCTGAGCGGGGTGGAGCTCCCCCAGCTGGAGGACCTGCCGGACCCGTCGGGCAAGCGGGTACTGGTCCGTACCGACTTCAACGTGCCGATGACCGATGGGCACATCGACGACGACCTGCGCATTAGGGCCGCCCTGCCCACCATCGAGTGGCTGCAGGGGAAGGGCGCCACGGTCGTGTGCGCCAGCCACCTGGGCCGGCCCAAGGGCAAGCCCGACGAGAAGTACAGCATGGCGCCGGTGCGGGATCGGCTGGAGGAGCTGGCCCCCGGCGTCGAGCTGATGGAGAACCTGCGGTTCGACCCCGGCGAGGAGGACAACGACCCCGACTTCGCCCGCCGCCTGGTCGAGGGCTGCGACCTCTACGTCAACGACGCCTTCGGCGCGTCGCACCGGGCCCACGCCTCCATTGTCGGCCCACCCACCATGCTCCCCAGCGCCGCCGGCCGGCTCCTGGCCCGCGAGGTGGAGGTGCTGGGCGGGCTGCTGGAGTCGCCCGCCAAGCCGTTCGTGGCCATCCTGGGCGGCTCCAAGGTCAGCGGCAAGCTCGGGGTGATCAAGTCCCTGCTCGACAAGGTCGACGTCCTGGCCATCGGCGGGGCCATGTGCTTCACCTTCTTCCTGGCCCAGGGCCAGAAGGTGGGCGACTCGCTGGTCGAGCCGGACTGGGTCGACGCCTGCAAGGAGCTGCTCGAGTCGGGCACCAAGATCCTGATCCCGAACGACGTGGTGGCCATGGGCCCCGACGACCAGGTCGAGGTGTTCAGCGGCGACCTCCCCGACGGCTGGAAGGGCCTCGACATCGGGCCCGAGAGCACCTTGCGGTTCATCGAGCCCCTGGCCAATGCGGGCACGGTCCTGTGGAACGGGCCCATGGGCATGTTCGAAGACCCCCGCTTCCAGGAGGGCACGGTCGACGTGGCTGAGGCGGTGGCCGACTCCCCGGCCTTCACCGTGGTCGGCGGGGGCGACAGCGCCGCCGCCCTGGCCAAGTTCGGGCTCGACACCAAGGTCGACCACGTGTCCACGGGCGGCGGGGCGGCCCTGGAGCTGCTCGAGCAGGGCGATCTGCCGGGGCTGGAGGCGCTGCGGAAGTCGGCCGGGAGCACAGGGAAGGGCCCGAGCGGCCCCCGGAGCGGGGGGAAGGATGGCTGACCGCAGGCCGCTGATCAGCGGCAACTGGAAGATGAACCACACCCACCTCGACGCCATTCAGGTGGTCCAGAAGCTGTCCTACAAGCTGGACCAGCGCGACTACGACGCCGTCGACGTGTCGGTCCACCCGCCGTTCACCGGGCTGCGTTCCGTGCAGACGGTGCTCGACGCCGACCGCATCCCCATCGCCCTGGGCGCCCAGAACTGCCATTGGGAGGACAAGGGAGCGTTCACCGGCGAGGTCAGCCCGCCCATGCTGGCCAAGCTGAACGTCAGCTACGTCATCGTCGGCCACTCGGAGCGGCGAGAGCTGTTCGGCGAGAGCGACGCCGACGTGCGCCGAAAGCTGGAGGCCGTCCAGGCCCATGGCATGACGCCGATCGTGTGCGTGGGCGAGACCCTCGAGGAGCGCGAGGCCGGGTCCACGGAGGCCAAGGTCACCGGCCAGGTGGAGGCCGCGCTCACCGGGCTGGCGGCGGAGAAGGCGTCGGAGCTGGTCGTGGCCTACGAGCCGATCTGGGCCATCGGGACGGGCCGAACGGCCACGCCCGACGACGCCCAGGGCACCATCGGGCTGATCCGCAAGGTGATCGGTTCGCTGTTCGACCAGACGGTGGCCCAGGCGGTCCGGATCCAGTACGGCGGGTCGGTGAAGTCGAGCAACGCGGCCGAGCTGATGGCCCAACCCGACGTCGACGGGGCCCTGGTCGGCGGGTCCAGCCTCGACCCCGACGAGTTCGCCGGCATCGTCCAGTACGGGCAGCGGAAGTAGAGTTAGCCCCATGATGAGCCTGACACCCTGGGTGGTCGCCATCCACGTCCTCGTGTCGCTGGGCCTGATCCTGCTCGTGCTGCTCCACAGCGGCCGTGGCGGGGGCCTGTCCGACATGTTCGGCGGGGGGATGGGAAGCGCCGCCTCGGGCTCCACGGTGGTCGAGCGAAACCTCGACCGCATCACCGTCGCCGCCGTCCTCGTCTTCTCGTTCACCACCACCATCCTCGCCATCCGCCTGCAATAGGCGGCTCCGCCGTGGCCCCATTGGTGCCGACATGACCGGCATGCGACGTCGAGCTCTCAGCGGCCTGGTGCTGTCCCTCGCCCTGTTGACGGCCGGGTGCCGGTCGGACGAGCCGGCACCGGCGCCGGCCGGCGGCTCCGGGAACGCGCCCGCTCCGGGGGTGCTCCGGGTGGGCGTCGAGCGGCCGCAGTCGCTCGACCCGGCCCAGGCCCGCTCGCCGGCCGAGCTGCTGGTGGCCGAGCAGCTGTTCGACTCGCTGACCACCTACGACCCGGCCACGTCGGCGGTCCAGCCCGCCCTGGCCGGGGCGTGGCAGGCCAGCCCCGACCAGCGGCGGTGGGACTTCACCCTGCGCGGCGACGCCCGCTTCGGCAACAACCGGCCCGTCAACTCCGGCGACGTGAAGTACACCCTCGAGCGGATCGCCCGCAAGGGGTCGTCGTCGCCGGTCGCCGGGCTGCTCGAGCTGGTGACGGGCTTCCGAGCCTTCAACATCGAGGGCCGGGCCGACGGCCTGGCCGGCGTCACCACCCCGGCGCCCGACGTCGTCCGCATCGAGCTCGACCAGCCCCTCTCGGCGCTTCCCGCCCTCCTCGGCTATCCGGCCTTCGGCATCGTGCCCCGGGAGGCGGTGGAGGCGGAGTCGCCCAGCTTCGCCGTCCAGCCGACCGGCAGCGGCCCGTTCATGATCGAGTCCCGTGGCGACGACGTCATCCGGCTGGTCCCGGCGCCGGGCTCACTGGCCGGGCTCAAGGCCCTCGACCTGCGCATGGAGCGGGATGTGGCGTCGTCGTACGCAGCCTTCGTCGACGGCCGCCTCGACTGGACCGCGGTCCCCGCCGACCGAGTGGAGCAGGTCGCCGAGCGCCAGGGCCGGGCCGGGTTCCGCCCGTACCTGGGGGAGACCTTCTACGCCTTCAACCTCAAGAACCCGAAGTACGCCGACGTCCGCTTCCGGGAGGCGATCGTCCGAGCCGTCGATCGGAACGCCATCGTGCGCCTGGTCTACGGCTCTGCCGGCCGGCAGGCCTCGGGGCTGGTGCCGGAGGGTGTGCCCGGGTTCCAGGTCGACGCCTGTGGCCCGAAGTGCTCGTTCGACCCGGGACGGGCCCGCGCCCTCCTGGGGGAGGCGTTCGCCGGCCGCCCCGTCCCCGAGGTGCAGATCGACTTCGACGACAATCCGACCCAGCAGGCGGTGGCCAAGGCCATCCAGGCCAACCTCAAGGAGGTCGGCATCCCGGCCGGGCTGCGGCCGAAGCCGTTCAGCGAGTACGTGAAGTTCGTCCGGGCCGGCGGCGAGCAGGAGATCTTCCGGCTGGGCTCGATCGGCGCCTACCCCACGCCCGACGCGTTCCTCACCCCGCTGTTCCAGACCGGCCAGCGCGACAACCTCACCGGGTTCTCGTCGCCCGCCGTCGACCAGCTCCTGCGTTCGGGCAGGGCCGAGGCCGACGAGGGCCGGAGGCTGGCCGCCTACCAACAGGCCGAGAAGGCCATCCTCGACCAGGTGCCGGTCATGCCCCTGGTCCAGTTCGAGTTCCACTCCATGGTCACCCCGCGGGTCGACGGGCTGGTGGTCTCCGGGCTCGGCACCTTCGACGCGGCCAAGGTCCGGCTGGCGACCTAGCCGAGTAGACTGGCCGCTCGCCGTCGGAGTGGCGGAATAGGCAGACGCGCCAGGTTGAGGGCCTGGTGCCCGAATAGGGCGTAGGGGTTCAAGTCCCCTCTCCGACACCACTGTTCCCCACGCCGCTCGAGCACGCTGGCGCCTGTGGTGGGTAGGTACCCGCGGTGGCGGAAGGAGATCGGCCGATGAGCGAGCCCTGGACCACGCCGGACGAGCATCCCGTCCCGGACGCCGTGGCCGTCCCGGACGACTTCTGGGAGGCGCCGCTGCCGCCGACGGTCACGGAGGTGGCGGACGTGGGCGACGGTGAGGCGGACGTCTCGGAGCCCGACCTGGCCATCGATCTCTCGCTGCCGCCGTTCTGGGCCGAGGACGAGGGGTTCGAGCCGGTCCAGGTGACGGACGGCCCGGCGGGGCCCCCCGAGGAGCCCGACGAGCCGGCCATCGACGTCTCGCTGGCACCGGCAGGGCTCGACGCGCCCGCGGTGGACGCGTTCTGGGCCCATCACCCGACCGACCCCGCCGTCGATGGCGGCGGGCCGGACGTGGGGCTTCCACCGCGACCAGCTCTCGTCTCCGCGTGGCCCGAGGACCCGGTGGCTGCGGAGCCTTTGGCCTTTGCACCGGCCACGACGGCGGGAGCCCGCGTCGGTCCCCGATTCGGCTCCTGGACCGACCGATGGTCCGAAAGAGGCGCCCGGGCCGCGCTGGTGGCGCTGACCGTCGGCGTGGCCGCGCTGGTCGCGTTCCTCGCCCGCCCCGACGGACCGGGGTCGGACGACCTCGTACAGTCGGCCGACCGACCGGCCACCACGGTTGCGTCGACCGTTCCGGTCCCGACAACGACAGCGGTGCTCGCCACGGAGGCCGCCACTCCGCCGACGCCGGCGCCGGAGGCCGGTGCGCCGACAGACGGAGGG
>JALYGL010000238.1 GCA_030777125.1 Actinomycetota bacterium | reverse complement strand
CCACCTGGCCGTCGACGTTGCGGGCGGCCCGGCCGATGGTCTGGATGAGCGACGTCTCGCTGCGGAGGAACCCCTCCTTGTCGGCGTCGAGGATGGCCACCAGCGACACCTCGGGCAGGTCGAGCCCCTCCCGCAGCAGGTTGATGCCGACCAGCACGTCGAACTCGCCCAGGCGCAGGTCGCGCAGGATCTCGATGCGCTGGATGGTGTCGACCTCGCTGTGCAGGTACCGGACCCGCACGCCGAGCTCCAGCAGGTAGTCGGTGAGGTCCTCGGCCATCTTCTTTGTCAGGGTCGTGACGAGGATGCGGTCGCCGCGTTCCACCCGGGCGTTGATCTGCTCGAGCAGGTCGTCGATCTGGCCCTTGGTGGGCTTCACCACGATCTCGGGGTCGACCAGGCCGGTCGGGCGCACGATCTGCTCCACCACCTGGGTCGACTGCCCTATCTCGTACTGCGACGGGGTGGCGGACAGGAAGATGCACTGGTTGACCCGGTCGTACCACTCGTCGAACCGGAGGGGGCGGTTGTCGGCGGCCGACGGCAGTCGGAACCCGTGGTCGACGAGGGTCTCCTTGCGGGAGCGGTCGCCCTCGTACTGGCCGTGGAGCTGGGGGACGGTGACGTGGGACTCGTCCACGACCAGCAGCCAGTCCTTGGGGAAGAAGTCGAGCAGGGTGTTGGGCGCCTCCCCGGGCGCCCGGCCATCGATGTGGCGGGAGTAGTTCTCGATGCCGTTGCAGAACCCGACCTCGCGCATCATCTCCAGGTCGTAGTTGGTCCGCATGCGCAGGCGCTGGGCCTCCAGCAGCTTGCCGTGACGCTCGAACCAGGCCAGGCGCTCGGCCAGCTCCTCCTCGATGGAGACCATGGCCCGCTTCATCCGCTCCTCGCCGGCCACGTAGTGCGACGCCGGGTAGATCTCCAGCTGCTCCAGCTCGCCCAGGTACTCGCCGGTCAAAGGGTCGACCCGGCTGATGCGCTCCACCTCGTCGCCGAACAGCTCGATGCGGACGCCCGTCTCCTCGTAGGCCGGGAACACCTCGATGGTGTCGCCCCGCACCCTGAACTTCCCGCGGACGAAGTTGAGGTCGTTGCGGTCGTACTGCATCTCGACGAGCCGGCCGAGGATGGCCCGCTGGTCGCGCTCCTCGCCCCTCCGGAGCATGAGCACCTGAGTGGCGTACTCCTCGGGAGAGCCCAACCCGTAGATGCACGACACGGACGCCACGACGATGACGTCGCGCCGGGCCAGGAGCCCCGACGTGGCCGAGTGGCGCAGCCGATCGATCTCGTCGTTGATGCTCGAGTCCTTCTCGATGTACGTGTCGCTCGACGGGATGTAGGCCTCGGGCTGGTAGTAGTCGTAGTACGAGACGAAGTACTCCACCCGGTTCTCGGGGAAGAACTCCCGGAACTCGTTGGCCAGCTGGGCCGCCAGCGACTTGTTCGGAGCGATGATCAGCGTCGGCCGCTGGACCTTCTCGATGGTCCAGGCGATGGTCGCGCTCTTGCCGCTCCCGGTGATGCCCAGCAAGGTCTGGAACCGGTCGCCCCGCTCAACTCCCTGGGCGAGGGCGTCGATGGCCTTGGGCTGGTCGCCCGCAGGTTGGAAGTCGCTCACGACCCGGAACGGCGGCATGGGCTCCCAGGGTACGGCGAACCTGTGTCATCCACCGGTGTGGAGCACGGGGCAGAGCACGCCTGATGACACAGCTTCGGCTCGGGACGGATCAGGCCGGCCGCCGCAACGCCTCGATCCACTCCCAGGCCCGGTCGACGGCCGGGACCAGGTCGGCGAGGGAACCGTCGTTGACGATGACGTGGTCGGCGGCGGTCAGCCGCTCGGCCCGAGATGCCTGGGCGGCCAGACGGCGCCGGGCGGCGTCCTCGGTCATGCCCCGGTGCTCGACCAGGCGCCGGACGGCCACGTCCTCGGGGCAGTCCACGACCATGATCCCGGCGGTGGGGTACCGCCCGCTCTCGAGGAGGAGGGGCACGACCAGGACCACGACGGAGTCGCCCGCCGCCTCCTCGGCCAGGCGCTCGGCGATCAGGGCCTTCACCGCCGGGTGGGTGAGGGCGTTCAGGTCGGCCAGGGCGTCCGGGTCGGAGAACACGATGTCGGCCAGGGCGGGCCGGTTGAGGGTGCCGTCGGGGCGGACGACGGCCGGGCCGAACCGCTCGACCACCCCGGCGTAGGCGGGCCCGCCCGGCTCCACCACCTGGCGGGCCAGCACGTCGGCGTCGACGACCACCGCACCCCGGGCCGCCAGCATGTTCGAGACGGTGGACTTTCCCGACCCGATGCCCCCGGTCAGGCCCACCACGAGCATGTCGGGCGACCGTATCATCGGCCCCATCCGCCCCGATCCCCGACTCCTCTCGCCTCGCGCCGCCGAGCGCCTGGCCGCGGCGCGGGCCCAGAGCCGGCGGGCCCGCAAGGTCCTGGCCGACCGGGCCACGGGCTGGCCCGACAGCTCGCCCGGCTCGCTGGTGGCCTGGCTCCTGCTGGTCACCACCAAGCCGCCGGTGTGGCGTGACCCGCTGGTCCTGTGGGACGAGCACCCGCTCACCCTGGGTCAGGCCCACCCCAACTTCTTCTATCCCGACCCCCTCGGGTTCTGGCCCGAGATCCGCAAGTGGTCGGTCGAGATCGTCCGCCTCCAGGCGCCCGACCTGGCCCCGGCCGACGCCCTGGCCCTGACCACCCTCCTCCACGTGGGCACCGACGCGGCCCGCTTCGCCCGGGCCATGGAGCTGTTCTCGCCGCGCGTGGTCCTCTTCCTGGACGAGCCGTCGTGGGAGCTGTCCCGGCTCGACGTGCGCAAGGTGCCGCACTACATCGACGACCCCCACCGGGCCAAGCAGGCGTACGAGGGCTTCTGGGGCCGGACCGGCGACGGGCTGGTCGTGGGCAAGGCCCCGCAGCACCCCACCACCCACAACCTGTACCGGTGGACGGACATGGCCGGCTTCCTGCGCTCGGCCCCCCTCAGCCCCGACGAAGGCTGAGGGGGTAGCAGGCCTCTAGCCCTCGTCCACCGACTCCCACAGGCACAGGTCGGCCAGGAACTCGCGCACGAGGAGGGGCCACCGCCGGGCCTCGGCCAGGTCGGCGGCCACGTGCAGCTCGCTCATCACCATCAGCTCGGCCAGCTCCTCGGCGGTGGACAGGGGGTGCCCCTCGTCGCCCTCCCAGGCCAGGATCAGCGTCGGCACGACCACCGACCGGACCTCCTCCCGGGACGGGAGGTCCGACGACGCCGCCCCCCGCAGGATGGCGGGGATGGCCCGCTCGTCCATCATCCGGACCTGGCGCAGCGACAGCTCCTGGGCCGCGGGCAGCTCCTGGGCCAGGATCCGGGGCTGGGGCTGGCTCCGCAGGGCCCGCACGTACGCCGGCAGTCCCCGCCGCTCGACCACCCGGGCCGCGGCCTGGTACGCCTCCCGCTCGCGCCGGCGGGCCTCCCAGGCCGGCGGCGGCAGGGCCAGCACCAGGGCCTGCACCCGACGGGGCGCCCGCAGGGCGGCGAACAGGGCCGTGACCGAGCCCATCCCGGTGCCGCCGGCCACGAACGGCCCCGCGGGTGCCGCCCACAGCATGTCGTCAACCAGCGCCGACCACCGGAACGCCCGCTCCTCGTACTGGGGGTTGGCGGTGCCGTGGCCCCGGGCGTCGTAGCGCACCACCCGGGCCACCTCCGCCGCCTCCGTCCAGTCGAAGAGGCCCAACTCCTCCTCGTGGGCGACGGAGCTGTTCAGGGCGTGGGCCCACACGAAGGAGCAGCGGGTCACCGCCCAGTCTGTAGACCAGGCCAGGGGCCGGTGCAATAGCTGTTCCGGACAGATAGATGCCCGGCTCAGTCACGCGCCGGGTCAGAAACCCCGAGAAGTGGTTCAGGCGACGCAGAGGCTCACCGGGATGCCGGGGCAGCACGACGCCGGGGACCGTCGCGCCTCCAGAGCCAAGGGGCTCGAGGACCGTGGTGAAAGGCTTCGGTGGGTGCGGAGGCCGCTTCAGCCCCTGAGCACCGGCGGACCGCTGCTGGACACGGGCAGTCCGAGCTGCGAGAGGGCGGCGCACGTCTGCTCCGGAGGCGCCCAGACATCGGCCCCGCCGAACGACATCCCGAGGGCGTCGTACAGGGGCTTGAGGATCGAGGTGTTCACGCCGACGGTGTCCGAGTCGAACGTGAGCCCGCTGGCGTTGACCCCGGTGATGACGTCGTTGAGGAGCGAGCTGTCGAGGACGCCGAGCACCGTCGCGGTGGTGTTGGTGGTGGCCAGGGCGGGCAGGGAGATCGCCGTCCCCGGGACCGGCTGTGACGCGGAGTCATCGGTGTACGGCGGTGTGAACGTCAGTAGCGTGCCCGGGTTGCCGGGGACGGTCGTGCCCGTGGTGCTGGTGATCGAGACCTGGACCGAACCTCCCAGCGCGCTGCCGATGACGCCAGTCGTCGGGGTCGGGTTGGCGAGCTCGTTGCTCAGGTCAGCGTCGCTCACCGTTCCCAACTTCGACGTGCCGACATCCGTGGCGCCGAGGATCTCCACGCTCGTGGGCTCCGCCGAGGTGCCGCAGTTGACCCGCTCCAGGTACCCGTGACCGCGGCCCAGGTCGAGGTAGTACGGCACCTTGACGTCGATCTCGGTGATCGTTCCGACGCCCAGAACGGTGATCGCGTTGGTGAGCGGGACCTTGAAGCTCGATTCGAGCTTTACCCGGACCTGGCTGGTGTGCGCCGAGGTGAAGTAGGCGTTGGCCCCGTCCCGCCCGGGCGGACCTGGGAACGACGTCTGCGGCCCCTCGATGAGCCCCATGCTGAGCTTGGCGCCGGTGAACCCGCCCGGGATGGCGCCGCCGACGATGTCGCCGGCGGCCAGGTTGAACGAGGCGAAGTGGTTCCCGTCGGCCAGGATGGCGCCGCCTGTGACGAGCTCGAGGACGTTGAGCCTGACGTTGGCCACGTCCTGCTTGTTGCCGACGACGACGCTGCCGAAGTTGAACAGATCGCGAAGCTTGAGCGGTGCGCTCAGCGTGCCGCTGGCCTTGGCTGCGATGTTCTGCACGCTGCTCGCCACGCCGACGTCAGCCGTGTCACCACTGTTGCTCAGGGCGTCGGCCGTGGCCGTGAAGAGCTGGGCGGCGGTGAAGGTCGACTGGAGCACCTCGTCGGTGGTTCCCGCGGTGAACGCGGCGTTGCCGGTCGCCGTGGCCAGGGCGGAGGTGAGGGCGGCGAAGGTCACCGAGCCGTTGGCCAGACCCTGCCATCCGATCGCGTCCGTCGAGTAGCTGCCACCGATCAGCGCCGAGACCGTCTTGTCGAGGATCGTGTCCTGCATGGTGGAGATCGACCCGTCGGCGCTGGCGACCGTCGATCCCACCCGCACCGTCCCGATGGGGTTCGGGGCGCCGGCCATGGCGGCACGGGACGTGCTCCCGAGCCCCCCGACGAACGGGAAGAGGTTCTTGTGGGGGGAGGTGGCGGTGACACACACCGTGCCCGCGCCGGGCTGGGCCTGGCACCGGCCGTCGACCTTGACGCCTTCCACGGCGGTGACGCTGTAACCGGCGTCGGTCGGGAAGTCGTTCCTCGCCGCGCTGGCCACGGCTGCGGGCGTGTAGTCGGCGGGAAGGACGCGGGCCGCGTCGAGCGCGGCCAGGTCGGCGACCTTCTGGTTCCTCCGCGCCTCCTGCGCGAGGAACCCGAGGTCAACGGCGAGGGCGGCAGCGATCATGGCCAGCACGACGCCGACCGCGGCCAGAACGAGGATGGCACCCCGCTCGTCGTGGCGCTGCTCCGGGCGGCTCATGTGCACGCTCCTGTCGCCGATCACTTGAACTGGACGGTGGCCGCCGAACCGAAGCTCTCCGGCATGATCAGGCCGAGTCCCGGCGCCGGAGGGACGACGGGGTGGTTCTTGTAGTCCCAGGTGACGGTCACGGTGATGCACTGCGGCCCGAGCGGGACCAGCGGGTCGCACGCGGCGCCTACCGGTGTCACCGTGTAACGCCCGTTGGGAGCGCCCAGGATCCTCGTGACCCGGTCGGTGGCGGTGCTCTCGGCGGTGGCGGCGTCGGGCACCCCGACGGCCGACCTGGCCGCCTCCGCCGCCGCGTTGGTGATCCGCTGCTTGGTGGCGAGGACCATACCGAAGGCGATCAGCCCGTAGAGGAGGAACGCGAACAGGCCGACGACGAGGGCGAACTCGACCATGGCGGCGCCGGACTGGTCGCCACCGAAGTGCCGGCGCCGGTGGCTGGTGGGCGGCGAAGAGTTGGAGAAGGCGGTCACGCTCCGGCTCCCGGTCGGCGGTCGACAGTCGAGGCTCTATCGGCCGGACCGGAAGGCGGCTTTAGGGCGCGACCGACCAACTTCCCGCTACAGCCGGGTGGGGCGCGGGCCGACACATCCGGGGGCCAGGCCCGGTCCACCGGGCCCCCGACCGTCCGTACCCCAGAGGAGAAGCCGGAGATGCAATGGCTGCGAAGCGTTCGAACCTGATCGTGACCCTCGGTCTCGCCGTGTTTGTCATCGGCGCGGCTGCGACCTTCCTCGTCCTGCGCAACGACGGCGACGAGGCCACCGCCGCCCCCGGCTCCGGGCGGGTGTCGGTGCTGGTGGCGTCCAAGCCCATCCCCGCCGGCACGAGCGGAAGCTCGGTGCTGAACAGCGACATGGTGAAGAGCAAGGTGGTGGCCGAGTCGGCCAAGCCGGCCAACGCCCTCACCGACCCCACCCAGCTGGCCGGGCGCACCGCCATCCTGGGTGTGAGCGAGGGCCAGATCGTCACCAGCGACCAGTTCCAGCAGGCCCAGACGCGGATCGGGACGCTCAAGATCCCCGAGGGCAAGACGGCCCTCGCCGTGCAGCTGGCGAACGTCCCCGGCGTGGCCGGGTTCGCCGGCGCCGGCGACCGCATCAACGTCTACAGCGTGGTGAAGTCGTCGCCCGAGACCAAGGGCGGCCCGGCTGTTCGCCTCGTCATGCAGAACACCGAGGTGCTCAACGTCAACGGCGCCACCCTGGCCGCCAGCCAGGGCCAGCCCGGCGGCGCCGGCCTGGTGTACCTGCTGGCCGTGACCGCCGACCAGGCCGAGCGCCTGGTGTACCTGACCAGCTTCGAGCAGCTCTACTTCTCGCTCGTCTCCAAGGACCAGGCCCCGGTGGGGGGCACGGCCGGTGCGTCGATCAACGACGCCCTGAAGATGCTCCCCTAGGAGGACGGACCACAGTGCGCAACCCCAAGATCCTCGTCCTCGACCGCGAGCCTGCCCTCTCCGACCAGGTGAGGGGCGTGGCCGCCGAGCTGCGGCCCCGCCCGGAGGTGGTCCCCTGCGTCCACCCGGCCGACGTGGGCGACGTCGTGTCCAGCGACGGTCCGTTCGACGTGCTGGTCGCGGGCCCCAGCCTGGCCACCAAGGGTGGGCTGCACGCCCTCCAGGCCATCCACGACGAGACGCCGTCCATGACGCTGCTCCTCGCCTTCGCCAAGCGGCCCGACGCCCAGCTCCGCGACATCGTCCGCACCGGCGCCGTCGACCTGCTCCACATCCCGGTGAGCGATCGGGCCCTCCACGATTCGGTGGAGCGGGCCATCGCCGTGAGCCGGCCACGGAGCACTGAGGCGGTGACCGCCTCCACCGCGGCCAAGGCCCACCAGGGCACGGTCTTCACCGTCGCCTCCGCCACCGGCGGCTGCGGCAAGACCTTCTACGCCACCAATCTGGCCTACTTCCTCCACCAGCACACCGGGAAGCGGACCTGCATCATCGACCTCGACCTGCAGTTCGGCGAGGTGTCCACGGCCCTGCGCCTCCGGCCCCGCTTCAGCATCGCCGACGCCCTGGCCCGCGACGACATCGACGACGTCGACCTGGCCGCCCACATCGAGGAGTACGTCGTCGCCCACGACACGGGCGTCGCCGTCCTGTCCGCACCACGCGACCCGGCCGACGCCGACCGCATCCACCCCGTCGACGTGACCCGGGTGATCGAGGCCGCCCGGGCCCGCTTCGACTACGTGGTGGTCGACACGCCCGGCGCGTTGACCGAGATCGTGCTGGCCGCCTTCGACCTCTCCAGCCAGCTGTACGTGATGGCCACGCTCGACCTGCCCAGCATCCGCAACATGGGCGTGTTCCTGAGCACCCTGGAGAAGCTCAAGATCCCGGCCGACAACGTCAAGCTCGTCCTGAACAAGGCCGAGCGCGACGTCGGCCTCGACGTCGACCAGGTCACCAGGATGTTCCCGCAGGGGTTCACGTCCGTCCTCCCGTACGCCCGAGAGGTGAGCAAGTCGGTCAACGTCGGGACCCCGATCCTGGCCTTCGCACCGACGGCCGAGGTCAGCCGGCGCATGGCCGAAGGCCTGGTGCCGCTGCTGCCCGAGGACAACCGCCTGCGCATCACCGCCCACCAGGCGGCGGCCCGGACCGGCTGGTTCGCCCGCATCTTCCGGCGCCCGGCCTCGTCCACCGCCCTGAACCCCACCAACTAGGGGGACCGTGTGAAACTCTCAGACAAGCTTGCCGCTCTCGAGGAGCAGGAGCGGACGACCACCGCCCGGGCCACCTCCGTCACCGGCGAGCAACCCCGTCGCCGGGCCGCGGCCCGACCGCCGGCGAACGTCAACGGGTCCCGGCGCACGTCGGCGGCGTCCTGGCACGAGTCCAAGCGCAAGGTTCGAGAGCTGGTGCTGGCCGAGGTCGCGCCCAAGGTGAACGGGCTGTCGACCCTGAGTCTGGCCACCGAGGTGAAGAGCGCTCTCGACCAGATCATCCAGCGGGAGGACGTCAAGGTGTCCCCCCGTGAGCGCCGCGCCTTCGTCCAGGAGATGATCCAGGACACCCTCGGCTACGGCCCGCTCGACCCGCTCCTCCATGACCCGGCCATCACCGAGGTCATGTGCAACAGCTACGAGGACATATGGGTGGAGCGCGACGGCAGGATCCACCGCACGGGCGCCTCGTTCAGCGACGACCAGCAGTACCGCCACGTGATCGAGAAGATCGTGTCGGCGGTGGGCCGGCGCATCGACGAGAGCTCGCCGATGGTGGATGCCCGCCTCCCAGACGGCTCCCGCGTCAACGCCGTCCTGCCCCCTCTGGCCATCCACGGCCCGGTGCTGACCATCCGGAAGTTCTCCGCCGACCCGTACACGGCCAAGGACCTGATCAACTTCGGGACCTTCACCCTGGACCTCTCGGTGGTCATGGAGGCCTGCGTCCGGGGCAAGCTCAACGTCCTCGTCTCGGGCGGTACCGGCACCGGCAAGACCACCAACCTGAACGTGCTGTCGTCGTTCATCCCCGAGGGCGAGCGCATCGTCACCATCGAGGACGCGGCCGAGCTCCAGCTCCAGCAGCCCCACGTCATCAGCCTCGAGTCCCGACCGCCGAACGCCGAGGGGGCCGGCGAGGTCCGCATCCGCGACCTGGTCCGCAACGCCCTACGCATGAGGCCCGACCGCATCATCGTCGGAGAGGTCCGGGGCGCCGAGGCCCTGGACATGTTGCAGGCCATGAACACCGGTCACGAAGGGTCGATGACCACGGTGCACTGCAACAGCCCCCGTGATGCCCTGAGCCGGCTGGAGACCATGGTGCTGATGGCGGGCTACGAGCTGCCGGTGAAAGCGATCCGCGAGCAGATCACCTCGGCCCTGAACCTGATCATGCACCTGGACCGAATGCCCGACGGGCGCCGCATCGTCACCAAGGTCACCGAGCTGCAGGGGATGGAGGGAGACACCATCCTTCTCCAGGACATCTTCGCCTACCGCCAGTCCGGGGTGGGGGAGAACGGCCGCATCAACGGTGAGCTGTGCGCCACCGGCCTGCGGCCCAAGTTCCTGGACAAGTTGACCGAGGTGGGTATCGAGGTGCCGGCCAAGGCCTTCCGCTCCTCCCACACCCCACCGCCCGCCTCGGCCCAACGGAGCCGGCTCCGCAGCACCCGGGTCCCGTCCGTGACGGAGCTGGCCCGAACGGAGAGAGCACGATGAGCATCGCGGTGTTCGCCATGCTGGCCGTCGGCGTGGGCCTGGGCCTCGTCGTCGCCGGGTTGCTGGCCCGGTCGCGTGACCGGGACAAGGCCCTGGCCGAGATCCTGGAGCTGCCCTACGGGGAGCGCGACGTCCGGGTCGAGTCGCTCACCGAGAACTACAGCCCGTTGGTCGAGGGCACCATCGGCCTGGCCGGCAAGGTCGTCAACCAGTTCGACACCAAGGGGGCCCTGAGCCGGTCCCTGGAGCGGGCCCGCATCCCACTCCGACCCGGTGAGTACGTGCTCGTCACCCTGGCCGGAGGCCTGGCCCTCGCCGCCGTGGGCCTCGGACTGACGGGGACGTGGCTGCTGGCCCTGGCCGGGGCCGCCCTCGCCCCGCTCATCGCCGTCAGCGTGTTGAAACGGCGCATCGCCAGGCGGCGCAAGGCCTTCGAGGCGGCCCTGCCCGACGCCCTGTCGCTCATCGCCTCCTCGCTCTCCGCCGGGCACACCTTCCTGCGGGCCATCCAGATGATGTGCGAGGAGGCGCCGGAGCCGGTGGCCGAGGAGTTCTCCCGCCTGGTGACGGAGACGCGCCTGGGCGACCCGGTGGTGGACGCCCTGGGCCGGATGGCCCAACGCCTCGAGATCCGCGACCTGGACTGGGTCGTGCAGGCCATCCGCATCCAGCAGACGGTCGGTGGCAAGCTGGCCGACCTGCTGCACGTCCTGGCCGACTTCATCCGGGCGCGCGAGGAGGTGCGCCGGGAGGTCAGCGTGCTCACCGCCGAAGGCCGCATCTCGGCCTGGGTCCTGACCGGCCTGGCCCCGTTCATGCTCCTCGCCATCCAGTACGTCAGCCCCGAGTACATGGCGCCCATGTTCAAGGGCTGGGGGCTGGTCGTCCTGCTGGCCACGGCTGCGATGGTGGCCATGGGCTCGTTCATCATCTTCCGCATGACCAAGATCGAGGTCTGACCATGGAACTGGGCATTCTCCTCACCATCTCGATCGCCGCCGCCGGCGGCATGGTCGCCTTCGTCGGCGTGGCGCGCATGCGGCGGCCCGCCCTCGACGCCGGCGAGTACCTGCGTGAGCTCGACAGCGACCCCGGTATCACCGATGAGTACGACGCCAAGCTGGCCGAGCCGTTCTTCGTGCGGGTCGTGCGCCCGCTCAGCGGGGGCCTGGTCGGGCTCGTCTCCAACCTGACCCCCCGGCACTACCTCGACTCCACCCACCACAAGCTCCTGCTGGCCGGGCTTACCGGCACCATGCGGGCCGAGGAGTTCGTCGTCGCCCAAGTGGCGGGCACCGGCCTCCTCACGGTCGCCGCCCTGGCCTACGCCACCCTGGCCGAACCGGCGTTCCGTACCGCCCTCCTCGTCGTCATCCTCGCCCCCGCCATCGGCGTCCTCTTCCCGCCGTCGTGGCTCAGCCGCAAGGTGAGGGAGCGCCAGCAGGCGATCCTCAAGGACCTCCCCGACACCCTCGACCTGCTGGCCATCTCGGTCGAGGCGGGCATGGGCTTCGAGGGCGCCATCGACATCGTCTGCCAGCACTTCCGGTCGCCGCTGGCCGAGGAGTTCGCCCGCACGCTGCACGAGATGGAGCTGGGACTCCCCCGCCGGGACGCGTTCCAGAACCTGAAGCGCCGGACGGAGGTGCCGGAGCTGTCCAATCTGGTGCTGGCCCTGCTCCAGGCCGACGCCCTCGGCATCCCCATCGGCCGGGTCCTGAAGACCCAGGCTACGGAGATGCGGAACAAGCGACGCCAGTGGGCCCGCGAGAAGGCGGCCAAGCTGCCGGTGAAGATGCTGTTCCCATTGGTGCTGTTCGTCTTCCCCGCCATCATGATCGTCGTCCTCGGCCCCGCCGCCGCGGGCATCTCCAAGGCGCTGAACTAGCGCCGGCCTCCGGCCCCGACCATGACCCTGGCCCTTCGGTCGCCGGCCCGGACGGCTGAGGCGCCGCCCCCGGCCGCCACCGCGTCCCCACCGCCACCGGCCGACGCCAGCCCGTTCGCGTCGCTCGTCCGCAGCATCCGCTGGGCGACCGTCGCCATCGGGCTGACGGTGATCGCGGCCCGAGGCCCCCGGTCCGGTGAGGTGCTGGCTTGGGGCGCGGTGCTCCTGTGTTTCGCGGTGGGCAGGCAGGTGCGACCGCCGTCGTCCGAGACCGACGCGAGGTCGGCGACCACCACGTCGCTGCACGTCATCCTGGAGACGGGGCTGGCCGTGTCGGCCGTGGTCAGCACCGGGTACTGGGCGTCGCCGTTCGTGTTCTCCCTCCTGACGCCGGTGATCATGGCCGGCTTCGGGCGGGGGTTCGGCTTCGCCGCCAAAGTGGCCGGGGCCATCTCGGTGGTCGTCGCCGTGCCCGGCCACCTCGCCGTGGCCGGGCTGTCGTACGAGAGCCTCCAGGTGAGCGGGCAGTGGGTGCTCGAGCTGCTGCTGGTGGCCCTCCTGGCCGGCTACTCCCGGCGGCTGTTCGGCGAGGCCCAGGAGCGGCACTCGCTGGCCCTCGACCGCATGACGCAGCTGACCGAGGCCAACGGCCTGCTCGTGTCGCTCCACCGGGTGGCCCAGAGCCTCCCCGCGTCGCTGAACCTCGACCAGGTCATCGCCTCGACCGTGTCCAGGATGCGCAGCCTGGTGGACTACGACGCCATCGCCGTGCTGCTCCACGACGACGCCACCGGCCGGTGGGTGCGGGGCGCCGCCGATGGTGCGGTCGTGCCGGAGACATTGGACGACGACCGGCTCCCACCGGCGCTGCAGACGGCCGCCCGCAGCAGCGTGGCGTCGCTGGTGGTGAGCCTGGCGACCGGGGAGGGCCTCGGTGACGAGCTCACCTCGCGCTCGGGGCTCTATGCCCCGCTGCGGGCCCGCGGCGCCCTGGTCGGGCTGGTCGCCATCGAGCACCACGAGCCCGGCCGGTACGGCCGCCGCGAGCTCCGCCTGCTGGACGGCTTCATCGAGCCCGCCGCCCTCGCCATCGACAACGCCAGGTGGTTCGGGCGCCTGCGCACCATGGGCGCCGACGAGGAGCGCAACCGCATCGCCCGGGACATGCACGACAGCGTCGGCCAGTCGCTGGCGTACCTCGGCTTCAAGCTCGACCGCATCGCGCCGATGGCCGAGAGCCCGGCCCTCCGGGCGGAGCTCGACACCCTGCGCTCCGAGGTCCGGGCCGTCCTGGGCGAGGTGCGCGACACCCTCTCCGACCTGCGTACCGACGTCTCCGACCACCGCAGCCTGGTCGAGACCCTCGAAACGTTCCTGGAACGGGTGCAGGCCCGGGCCGACTTCGAGGTGACGTTCCGGCACGACGAAACCGGTGGCCGGCTGCCGCTGGTCCAGGAACGCGAGCTGTGGCGCATCGCCCAGGAGGCCATCACCAACGTCGAGCGCCACGCCCGGGCCACGCACCTCCGCGTCCACTGGCAGAACGACGGGCGCGGCGCCGTGCTGGCCGTCGTTGACGACGGGCGGGGGTTCGATCCCGACGGCGCCGGCCGGGCCGACTCGTACGGGATCACCGGCATGCGGGAGCGGGCCAACGCCATCGACGCCCGGCTGTGTATCGAGACGGAGCCGTTCGTCGGCACCCTGGTCGAGTGCCGGCTCGAGGTCGCACCGTGAGCGCGTCCGTCCGCCTGGTGCTGGCCGACGACCACCGGATGCTACGCGACGGCCTGCGCCGCTCGTTGGAGGACCAGGGCTTCACCGTCGTCGGCGAGGCGGCCGACGGCCAGGAGGCCGTCCGCCTGGTCCAGCGGCTGCACCCGGACGTCGTCCTGATGGACGTCTCCATGCCCCGGATGGACGGCGTGGAGGCCACCCGGCTCATTCACCGGGCCCTCCCGTGGGTGCCGGTGGTGATGCTCACCATGCACGCCGACGCCGACGTGATGTCCCGCGCCATCCAGGCCGGCGCCGTCGGCTACCTGGTGAAGGACTGCTCCACCGAGGAGGTGGCGGCCGCGGTCCGCACCGCGGCCGGAGGCGAGGCGGCCCTGTCGCCGGACCTGGCGTCGTCCATGCTCGACCAGGCCACGGGCGGGAACGGCGACGGCGACGCCCACGTCATCAGCGCCCGGGAGGAGGAGGTCCTCCAGTTGGTGGCCGACGGGCTGTCGCTGCCGGAGGTGGCGGCCCGGCTGTACATCAGCGTCAAGACGGTCAAGAACCACCTGGCCTCGATCTACTCCAAGCTCGAGGCCCGCGACCGCACCCAGGCCGTCCTGCGGGCGGTGCGCATGGGGATCATCCGGCTGGAGTGAGAAATGGGTCGCGCGACCCATTCAGGAACACCACCGGTCGCCGATACCTCATTTGTCAACCAAGAGCCCCGGAACGGGGGCACCACATCCCTGAAAGGGAGTTCTGACATGGAACTGTTCGTCACCTGGCTCCGCACCCGGTTCGCCGACAACGAGCGGGGCGCGGCCCTGGTCGAGTACGCGCTCCTGCTGGCCCTCATCGCTGTCGTCTGCATCGTGGCCCTGACCACCCTGGGCGACCAGGCCGCCGACAAGTTCTCCACGGTCGGTGCGTCGATCGCCCAAGCCGGCAGTTGATCCCGATCGCCACGACGTCCTGACCCCCCGGTCACCGGCGAGAGGAGCGGACCACCCGGTCCGCTCCTCTCGTCTTTTCAGGGTGCGCGCCGGAACGCCACCCAGTCCCGCTCCCTGAGCACCTCCTGCCAGCCGTCGCTCGCCTCGAGCAGGCCGCTGAGCGGGAGCTTCCGGTCCCACAGAACGACGTCGACGCCACGGCGCTCGAGGACGTCGAGGGCGCCGGGGCGGGCACCCAGGAGGGTGCGGTAGTCGCGGGAGACGGCCGGCGGGAACATGTCGTAGCGGTCGTCGATGAACACCTTGACCTGCGGGCCGTACCGCAGCTCCAGGTAGTTGCCGACGAAGTCGGGATGGGCCACCCGGTGCGGTTCCCGGAGCAGCCCGGCGCGGTCCAGGAACGTGACCGCCGATTCCGGGTAGCTGTCGAGGCGCAGCGGCCGGGCCGACCAGCTGGCGAGCCCGAACACGACGAAGGCGACGGCGATGGCCACCGCGA
>JALYGL010000237.1 GCA_030777125.1 Actinomycetota bacterium | reverse complement strand
GGGGCGTCCGGGCACAGCTGCCACTTGCGGCCGACCCGGTCGACGCCGATCGGGTAGACGGTCAGTGCGCCGTCGGCCTCGATGTGCAGGCGCAGGAAGTGCTTGAGGTCCTGGTGGTGCAGCGGGGCATACCCCTCGTTCCCGTGGAAGCCGAGGCAGTTGGTGGCCCACAGGTAGCCCGACATCCCCACTGTCCCCCCGACGCCCCCCAGCAGGCCGATCAGCGCCAGGAAGACGATGAGGGACCACACCCCGCGCAGGCCGAGGGTGGACGACAGGCTGGAGGCGGCGATCATGACCCCGGCCACGCTCGCCAGCTGCAGCGTCGAGTGGACCAAGCCGAGCAGGAGGCGGCCCACGCCGCTGGCGTCGTGGGCCAGGCGCACCATCCCGGCCAGTGACGCCAGCATGAGCAGGATCAGAAGGAAGGCCGTGGGGCTCTCCCAGAGGGCCTGACGCAGGTCGCCGAGGCCAAGGGCCACGTGGCGGTCCTTCAGGTGCAGCCCCAGCATGAACGCCAACAGCACCTGGACCGTACCGAACACCGCGGCCAGGGGCAGGTTGTACGGGGCGAGCAGCCAGATCCGCTTCCTCAGCCCCTTGGACACCGACGGCGACGGGTAGATGGCGGCTCTGCCATAGGAGAGAGAGTCCTTTCCGTCGGGCAGCTCCATGCGCTCCGGGACGGTGTGGGTCGGGTGCAGGAAGGCGCCGCCGCCGCCCGAGGTGATGTGGTGGCGGGAGCCGTCCTCCTCCTGGTAGCGGCAGTAGTAGTGCTTCCCGCTCTTGAGGTAGACCAACACCTGGGCGCCAGTCGGCCGGATGATCTCGCGCTCGAGGTACTCCAGGTCCCGGTCGGAATGCACGTCAGCCTGCTTGCGGCCGCTCTCCACCTCCTTGGCCATGCACAGGATGATGCGGTCCCCGGGCTGCAACTGGTCGGCGCACACGTCGGAGAAGTACTGCA
The DNA here is from genome assembly GCA_030777125.1 of Actinomycetota bacterium. Taxonomy (GTDB): domain Bacteria; phylum Actinomycetota; class Acidimicrobiia; order Acidimicrobiales; family AC-14; genus JALYGL01. Next base: position 1,564 of record JALYGL010000237.1, on the reverse strand, counting down.
GCTGGGCTTCGTCGAGGTAGTCCCCGAACTGGATGTCGACGCCCCAGAGCCACCAGCGGTTCGGGAGCTTGAGGGCGAAGTAGCTCCGGCCCTGGGAGGTGCGCCATCCGCCGATCCAGCGGTTCCGGCAGAAGACGCTGGTGAAGTTGATCAGCCCGTCGTACCAGTCGTGGCTGCCCGGAATGGCGAAGAGCTCAGGAGACTCTCCGGGCACGCACGGCAGCGCCGCCTGGTAGGGCCCGAGAAAGCGGTTCTCGTACTCCGTGGCCTTGGGCACCGGGTAGACCTGGTCCCCCCCCATCACGAGGATCCGCCCTCGCTCGGTGACGTGGGTCTCGCCGTCCCACCCCAACTCGAGCTCCTCGGTGGCCAGCAGCCTGGCCACGGTGTAGGTCGAGTTCCACCCGTCCCCGAGGTCGGCCACGTAGTCGAGCCACAGGTCCGGTTCCCCGGAGCGGTCCGGGACCTCGGCCGGCACCAGCGCCTGCATCTCCCGGTTGTCGGCGTAGGAGCTGAAGAGGCCCGAGAGCAGGACCCGCGCCGCGGTGTCGACCAGTTGGTGGGGATCGAACCAGCGCACCATGTGCTTGCGCACGAACCCCAGGTCGGATTCCGACGACGGGCGGGAGGGACATGGCCGAAGTGCATCGGTGGGCTCGCGGGTCGTCTCGGCCATGCCGGCATTCTTGCAGCGCCCGGTGGCCGGTCCCGGTCGGGACGCAGGCGCAAACTCAGCGCGTGGGGTTCAAGTCCGGCGCCCCGCCTGCCGAGAGGAAACGGACGGTAGAGCGCGCCGCCGGGCGCCGAGGAGAAGGGACGACCCATGAACGTGCACGCCTGGGCCGAGCAGCGGGCCAAGTACTCCAGGGCCAAGCACGGCCGCCACGAGCGGGGCGCATCGCTGTTCGAGTGTGCCCTCATCGCGGCCGTGGCCCAGGCCAAGGGGCTCGAGAACGCCCGCTGGGCCACCCCGGCCCGCGTGGCCACGTTGGGCGCCCTGGCGCGCTCCGAGGCGCCCGGCGCGGCCCGTTCCGCCGCCTGAACCGACCGCCCGCCTCTACCCCTCCGGGGGCCGTAGGTCGACGCGCAGCACGAGGACGCCGTCCTCGATGCCGCCGGAGGCGTCGCCGATCATGGCGTAGTCCTGGAAGTCGAGCTGCATCCGCTCCAGGAACTTGCGCCGATCCGGCCCCTCGAGGGGCGGGATGCCGCGGCTCTTCACTGCCGCGGCCCGCTCCCGGAACCGGCCGATCATGGCGTCCACGTCGAACTCGTCTGCCATGGGTGCACGGTAGACTGCCGTGTCCGGACGAGTCGGGAGCAGCCATGAAAAAGGGACGCCACCGGCGCTTCGAGGAGGCCCGGTTGCTCAAGCGCAGCACCGAGGTCGTGGTCGAGCCCTGTGCGGAATGTGGCGCCGGGCCCGACGACGACCACGCATCGTGGTGCCTGGCCACCGAGGACGCCGACGAGAACGTCCTGGGCGACGACGACCTGGCCATCGGTCCCGATCAGGTGGCCGACGACGGCCCTGCCGCCCGTCCGGAGTAGCTGCAGTAGCTAG
>JALYGL010000236.1 GCA_030777125.1 Actinomycetota bacterium | reverse complement strand
TGGGGAAGCCGGTGCGGGGGAGGGTGTCGGCCGGGATGGGTCCGGAGGAAGGAGCGGTTTCGGAGGTTGCCACGGGTGCAGCGGCACCCGTTACCGCGGCGCACTCCGGTGCGCTCACTGCGCCGCTCGAGTCGGTGGCGGTGACGCAGATCGTGTGGCTGCCCGGCGACAGGTTCGACACGGTGGCGGTGGCGGTCTCAGAGACGCCGTCGAAGGCGCCGTCGCCTGCCGTCATGGGCACTCCGGCGGCGCCGTCGATGCTGTAGCTGACCGCGACGATGGTGGCGGGTGGGCCACTCGAGGTGACCGTGGCCCGCAGCCCGATCTCGAGCCCCCTGTCGGTGGTGGTGACCCGGGTCTCGACGGGGAGTACCACGGGCCGACCGTTTCCCGGCGACCCGGAGGGTCCGGGGAGCGGGAGCGGCGCCGACACCGGGACCGTCGCCGGAGGACTGGCCGGCACGGCGATGGGGGGCAGCGCGGGAACGGGGACGAGGGGTGAGGCGGACTGCCCTTCCAACACCCAGCCCATGTCCGCGAGCATCGCCGGGGCGATGGTGCCGACGCTGTAGATGGCCTCGTTGCCGATGATCAGTGGGGTGCTGATCGAATCGGGATGGCCGGTGGGATAGGTGGCCTCGTCCAGATGGGCGACGCTCGCCGCCGGCTCGAAGGGGGACGGGCTGAAGAGCACAGGGGCCGAGCCGCCGTTGGCCGCCGTCCCCTGCCCGCCTCGCCAGGACAGTCCTCCGGTGAGCGCCTCGCCCAGGGCAGGCGATGCGTCGGGGAGGCTGGAGACCAGCGTGCCGCTCCGGTCGGCCACGAAGCGATCGAAGATGGTCGGTGATGCTTCGGGTGCGATGCTCCGGCCGATGCCCGAGGCGTCGACATGGAACGCCGTGCTGAACCCCAGACCGTGGAGCACCTCGTGGAGGACGACGGTGGCCAGGCTGATCCGGTCGGGGCTGACGGTCCCCGCGGTGGCGTAGTCCCAGTCGCTGCGGTCGGCGACGATGATGTCGATGTCGCTCCGGGACGGGGCCTGGTCGATACCGGTGATCTGGTTGGCCAGGCCGACGGGGTAGAACGTGTTCTCACGCGGGGCGCCCCGGAAGTCGGCGTAGGCCACGCTCGGCCTGGCCGCGCCGACGAGGCCGTCGCTGCCGATGGACAGCCAGTCGACCTCCACCTGCACTGGGACCACGATGTGCAGGGCGGCCGCCCAACGATCGAGAGCCGACTGGATGGCAGGCTTGGCCGCCTCGGGTACCCGCGTGCTGTAGATCGCCCTGATCTCACCAGAGCCGTCGTCGGCTCCTGCCCTGGCCGGGAACGGGGGCGTTGAAGTCACGGCCGTCCCTGCCTCACCGTAGGCCCGGGGCGTCATGATGAACTCGGGAATGTGATCCCTGTCGTGGTCGCCGCCGCCCGGCGGCGGTGCCGGCTGGGCCAGGACAGCGGGGGCAGCAGCGAAGGTCGTCGCCAGCAGCGTGACGAGGATGACGATGCCGGCCGCGGCGGCGTCTCGCCGGTGCTGTCCCCAGCACCGCCGGCTGAATCCCCTCATCCTCTCCCCAGTCTCCCGCTCGTCGTCAGCGCACCGCCTCCTCACCTCGGACGTCACCCGTGTCTGGCTCGGCCGCCCACCGCTCGCTCCGCTCCGCTACTGCCGCTGGTCCATACAGGTGCCTCCGGATGCTATCCAACCCGAGTCCTAGCTGAGGGATCCGAGACGCCACCACCGTCTCTCGGGATGCCGCGCGGAGCATCTACCATGACGCCGATGCAGCGCTTCCGGCGCCGAGCCCGGTACTGGTGCCCCCGCCTGGCCGTGGCGTTCTTCGTCGGCACCGCCGCGGTTCCCGGGCTCGGCGGCGCCCTCGGGGCCGGAACAACGACCATGGTCGACGCCGTGCCTTCCGCCACTGCCGGCGCGTTCGCCCTCGGCGACCTGTTCATCCCTCCGACGACGACCACCACGACGTTTCCGCTGGCACCCCCGCCCGCCCCCGCGCCCGCCCCCGCCCGCCCTCGGGGGAGCCAGAGGGCCCAGGAGCCGGTGGTGGTCCTCGGCTCGATCGAGATCCCGAGCCTGGGCGTCGCCTTGCCACTGCACCAGGGCATCTCGCTGCGGGTCATCGACCGGGGCCCCAGCCACTGGCCGGGAACCGC
>JALYGL010000235.1 GCA_030777125.1 Actinomycetota bacterium | reverse complement strand
CCCCACGGCAGCGGCGACGGCACCCTGGAGGTGGCGGCCACGTTGCCCATCCGCACCATCAGCCTGCCGCACAACGTGGGCTACGGGGGCAACCAGAAGACCTGCTACCTCGAGTCGCTGCGACTGGGCGCAGACGTGGTCGTCATGCTCCACCCGGACGGCCAGTACGACCCCGCCCTGCTCCCCGACCTGGTGGCACCCATCCTGGCCGGCGAGGCCGACATGGTGCTGGGCAGCCGGATGCTCATTCCCGGCGGCGCCCGGGCCGGGCGCATGCCGTTGTACCGGTTCGTTTCGAACAAGGCGCTCACCGCCGTCGAGAACAGGATGCTCGGCACCGCCTACACCGACCTGCACACCGGGTACCGCGCCTACTCCCGCCGGTTCCTCGAGGCCGTGCCCTTCATGCGCAACTCCGACGACTTCGTCTTCGACAGCGAGGTCATCGCCCAGGCGGTAGCCCTTGGGCAGCGGGTGACCGAGGTGCCCATCCGGACGCGGTACTTCGCCGAAGCCTCCTCCACGTCGATGAGGGCCAACGTCCGCTACGGGTTGGGGACCCTGTGGACGATGGTGCGCTACCGGCTGCACCGCTCCCGGGTGCTCCGGAGCCGCCTGTTCACGGCGTAGCCCGCCCACCCCTCAGCCGGGGGCCCACCGGTAGACTGGCGCCCATGTCGTTCCTGACCAAGGTCCTGCGCGCCGGCGAGGGGAAGAAGATCAAGGCCCTCCAGTCGCTGGTGCCGGACATCAACGCTTTCGAGCCCGAGATGGAGGCGCTGTCCGACGACGAGCTGCGGCACCGGACGGTCGAGTTCCGGGAGCGCCTCGACCGGGTGGATCCCGCCGGCGTCGACGACGCCCTCAACGACCTGCTGCTGGAGGCGTTCGCGGTGGTCCGGGAGGCGGCCCGGAGGGTGATCGGCCAGCGGCACTACGACGTGCAGCTCATGGGCGGGGCCGCCCTGCACTTCGGGTGGATCGCGGAGATGAAGACGGGCGAGGGCAAGACCCTCGTGTCCACCCTGCCCGTGTACCTCAACGGGATCAGCCGGCGCGGCGTCCACGTCATCACCGTGAACGACTACCTGGCCCGGCGCGACGCCGAGTGGATGGGGCGGATCCACACCTGGCTGGGGCTCACGGTCGGCATGGTCCTGCCGGGGATGGACGACCCGGCGGTGAAGCGGGCGGCCTACGCCTGCGACGTCACCTACGGCACCAACAACGAGTTCGGGTTCGACTACCTCCGCGACAACATGGCCATGTCGCGCGATCAGATGGTGCAGCGGGGCCACACCTACGCCATCGTCGACGAGGTCGACTCCATCCTGGTCGACGAGGCCCGTACGCCGCTCATCATCAGCGGCCAGGTGCAGGACGCCGCCGCCCTCTACTACAAGTTCGCCGGCATCGTCCGCACCCTGTTGCGCGACATCGACTACGAGGTCGACGAGGAGAAGCGCACCGTCGTCCCGCTGGAGTCGGGCATCGAGAAGGTGGAGAAGGCGCTCGGCGTCGAGAACCTCTACGACGAGCTGTCGGCCAACTACGTGCACCAACTGCAGGCCGCCCTGCGGGCCAAGGAGCTGTACAAGCGCGACGTCGACTACGTGGTGCAGCACGGCGAGGTGAAGATCGTCGACGAGTTCACCGGCCGCATCCTCGAGGGCCGGCGCTGGTCGGAGGGCCTGCACCAGGCGGTGGAGGCCAAGGAGCGGGTCCGGATCAAGCACGAGAACCAGACCCTCGCCACCATCACCCTGCAGAACTACTTCCGGATGTACGACAAGTTGGCCGGCATGACGGGCACGGCCGAGACCGAGGCGGCCGAGTTCGCCCACACCTACGAGCTGGCGGTGGTGCCCATCCCCACCCACCGGCCCATGATCCGCCACGATCTGCCCGACCTGGTCTACAAGACCGAGGAGGCCAAGTTCACGGCCGTGGTCGAAGACCTGGTCGCGCGCTACGAGACCGGCCAGCCGGTCCTGGTCGGGACCGTGTCGGTGGAGAAGTCCGAGCGCCTGTCCCGCCTGCTCGACAAGCGGGGCGTGGCCCACTCCGTGCTCAACGCCAAGCAGCACGAGCGGGAGGCGGTCATCGTGGCCCAGGCCGGGCGCCTGCACACCGTCACCGTGGCCACCAACATGGCCGGGCGGGGCGTCGACATCATCCTGGGCGGCAACCCCGAGGGCCTGGCCCGCCTCGACGTCATGGCCGAGGGGCTCCTGCCCGAGTCGGAGGAGGGCCAGGCCCGGTTCGAGGAGCTCCTCCGCAAGTACGAGACGGAGTGCTCGGGCGAGGGCGACAAGATCCGGGAGCTGGGCGGGCTCTACGTGCTCGGCACCGAGCGGCACGAGAGCCGGCGCATCGACAACCAGCTCCGGGGCCGGGCCGGACGCCAGGGCGATCCCGGTGAGAGCCGGTTCTACCTGTCCCTCGAGGACGACCTGATGCGGCTGTTCGCCACGGGCGCCATGTCGTGGGTCATGGGCAAGGCACTCCCCGAGGACGTCCCGATCGAGGCCAAGATGGTCACCCGGGCCATCGAGAAGGCCCAGGCCACGGTCGAGGCCCGCAACGCCGAGATCCGCAAGGACGTCCTCAAGTACGACGAGGTCATGAACGAGCAGCGCAAGGTGATCTACCGGCGCCGCCAGCAGATCCTCGACGGGGCCGACCTGCGCGACGACGCCCTGGTGCAGCTCAGCACCGTGATCGCCCGGGTGGTGAGCACGTTCTGCCCCAACGACTACGCCGAGGACTGGAACCTCGAGGGCCTCCTCCACGAGATCGGCAACTACTTCCCGACCCGGTTCACCGTCGACGACCTCGGCCAGGCCTCCACCGCGGCGATGGTCCAGGGCAGCCTGGAGTCCGAGGCCATCCAGTACTACGAGCAGCGCGAGAGCGAGCTCGGCACCGACATGATGCGCGAGATCGAGCGCCGGGTGATGCTCTCGATCATCGACCAGCGCTGGCGGGAGCACCTCTACGAGATGGACTACCTGCAGGAGGGCATCAACCTGCGGGCCATGGGCCAGAAGGACCCCCTCACCGAGTGGCGGCGGGAGGGCTTCGACATGTTCGGCCAGATGATGGACGCCATCGCCGACGACTTCGTCCGCTACGTCATGCACCTCGACGTGGTGGTCGAGCAGGTGCCCACGCCGGCGGTCACCAACGTGCAGTACTCCGCCCCCGAGGACCCGGTCCAGGGCTCAGGTGGCGTCCGGGAGGCGGCGCTGGCCGGGGGACCGGTGGTGGCCGACGACGGTCACGCCGACGCACCCCCGCCGGTCGTGGAGGAGGCTACGCCGGCGCCGGTGGTCAGATCCGAGCACGAGAAGCTGGGCCGCAACCAGCCGTGCTGGTGCGGCAGCGGCAAGAAGTTCAAGCTCTGCCACGGCCGGTAGGTGCGCGACCTCGGCGTCGAACTGAAGCAGCTCCGGTCACGGCTGGCCGAGTCCGAGCGCGACCTCGACCTGGCCGGCAAGCGGGCCCGCATGGCCGCACTCGAGGTGAAGGCCGCCGACCCGGAGCTGTGGAACGACCCTGACGCGGCGCGGGCCGTCACCACCGAGCTGGCCCGGGTGAAGGACGACGTCGACCTGCTCGACGGCCTGGCCGCCCGCCTGTCCGACGTGGAGGTCCTCCACCAGCTGGCCCAGGAGGAGGACGACGACGAGTTCGATGCCGAGATCGACACCAGCCTGAACGCCCTCCAGCGCGAACTCCAGGCGCTGGAGCTGCGCTCGCTGTACAGCGGCGAGCACGACGAGGGCGACGCCGTGTGCGAGGTGCACTCCGGCGCCGGCGGCACCGACTCCCAGGACTGGGCCGAGATGCTGCTGCGCATGTACCTGCGGTGGGCGGAGCGGCGCGGGTTCTCGGTGGAGCTCGACGAGGTGGCGGCGGGGACCGAGGCCGGCATCACCACGGCCACGTTCATCGTCCGGGGCCGCTACGCCTACGGCCTGCTGAGCTCCGAGAAGGGGGTGCACCGACTGGTGCGCATCTCACCTTTCGACGCCCAGTCCCGCCGCCACACCGCCTTCGCCTCGTTCGACGCGGTGCCGTTCATGGAGGACACGGCCGAGGTGGAGATCGACGAGAAGGACCTGCGCATCGACACGTACCGGTCCTCGGGAGCCGGGGGACAGCACGTGAACGTGACCGACTCGGCCGTGCGCATCACCCATGAGCCCACAGGGATCGTCGTGTCCTGTCAGAACCAGCGCAGCCAGCACCAGAACAAGGCCGTGGCCATGCAGATCCTCGCCGCCAAGCTGGCCGAGAAGGCCCGCCAGGACCGCCAGAAGGAGCTCGACGCGCTGGCCGGCGAGCAGCGCGAGGTCACGTGGGGCAGCCAGATCCGCTCCTACGTCCTGCACCCCTACCAGCTGGTCAAGGACCTCCGTACCGGCCACGAGTCGGGCAACGTCAACGCCGTCCTCGACGGCGAGATCGACGGGTTCATGGAGGCGTGGCTGCGGTGGAGGCGGCGTCCGACCGGCGACTGAGAGACCCCATCGGCCCCTGAGCGGGGGACCGGCGTGCTGGCGTCGCTCCTCGGCCGTGGCATAAGCTGCCCTGCCAGTGCCGGACGTGTGGGGGCTCTCCGGCTCTGACGCCAACGATCGGATGCCCATGAGCGAACGCCCATGATCAGACTCCGCAACGTCAGCAAGGTCTACAAGGGGAACGTCGTCGCCCTCCGGGACCTGTCGCTCGACATCGCCAAGCAGGAGTTCGTCTTCCTCGTCGGGCCAACGGGCTCGGGCAAGTCGACCCTGCTGCGGCTGCTGACCAAGGAGGACAAGCCGGACACGGGCAAGATCTGGGTGGCGGGCAAGGACATCGGCCAGCTCGGTTCGTGGAAGGTACCGCTCCTGCGCCGCAACCTGGGGTGCGTCTTCCAGGACTTCAAGCTCCTGCCCAACAAGACCGCCTACGAGAACGTGGCCTTCGCCCTGGAGGTCATCGGGCGGCCGTCCCACGTCATCCGCCAGCAGGTGCCGGCGGTGCTCGACCTGGTCGGCCTGTCCAAGAAGCGCGACAACTTCCCCCACGAGCTGTCGGGGGGCGAGCAGCAGCGGGTGTCGATCGCCCGGGCGTTCGTGAACCGGCCCCTCATCCTGCTGGCCGACGAGCCCACCGGGAACCTCGATCCCAGCACGTCGGTAGGCATCATGCGCCTGCTCGACCGCATCAACCGCACCGGCACCACCGTCGTTATGGCCACCCACGACAGCGGCATCGTCGACACCATGCGCCGCCGGGTGGTCGAGCTCGACCGGGGCTCGCTGGTACGCGACCAGGCCCGGGGCGTCTACGGGGTGAACGCCTAAGCCGATGGCCGTCAACGTCGAGTACGTCGCCCGCGAGACGATGACCAACCTGCGGCGGAACCTGTCCATGGCGTCGGCCGCTCTTCTCACCGTGGCCGTGTCGCTCACCCTGGTGGGCGGCGCGTTGCTGGTGAAGCGGGGCGTCGACCGAGCCACGGTGCAGTGGAAGGGCAACGTCGAGCTGTCCATCTTCATGAAGCCCGATGCCTCCCAGCTGGAGTCCGAGGCCGTCGACCGCCAGCTCGACGCCATGCCCGAGGTCAAGTCCGCCCGCTACGTCAGCAAGCCGGAGGCGTTCGAGGAGTTCAAGCAGATCTTCGCCAACGAGCCCGACGTCCGCGACAGCCTCACCGTCGAGCAGATACCGCCCTCCTACCGGGTCGTGCCCAAGGAGGCGGAGCAGACCAAGCTCATCGGCGAACGGTTCCAGGACACCGCCGGGGTGTTCCGCGTCAGCTACGCCAAGGAGGAGGTCGACGCCCTGGTGTCGGTCACGAACTTCCTCCAGATCATGCTGTGGGCCATCGCCATCGTCCTGCTGATGGCCGC
>JALYGL010000234.1 GCA_030777125.1 Actinomycetota bacterium | reverse complement strand
GGCCCGCAAGGCGGCGGCCAAGAAGGCGCCGGCGGCCGAGCCGGTCGCCGCCACCGAGCCGGCCGTCACGGAGGTTGCCACCGAGCCGGCCGCCGTCGCTCCGGCCAGGAAGAGGGCGACCAAGAAGGCCACCGCCACTGAGGAGGTGGCCAAGGTGCCGGCCAAGAAGGCGGCCGTGAAGAAGGCGGCCGTGAAGAAGGCCCCCGCGCCCGACGACGCCCCGGCCAGGAAGGCGCCCGTCAAGCAGGCGCCCGTCAAGCAGGCGCCCGTCAAGAAGGCGGCCGTCAAGAAGGCGCCCGTCAAGAAGGCGCCCGAGCCCCACGAGGCCCCGGCCAGGAAGGTCCCGGTCAAGAGGTCGGCCACCAACAAGGCGCCCGCCCAGAAGGTCCCGGCCAAGAGGGCGGCGGCGAAGTAGGCGGCCGCGGCCCCTACCGGCTGAGCGCGATGCGCATCGCCACCTGGAACGTCAACTCCCTCAAGGTCCGCATGCCCAGGGTGGAGGAGTGGCTGGGATACGCCCGGCCCGACGTGCTGTGCATGCAGGAGACCAAGCTGTCAGACAGCGCCTTCCCCTCGTTGGCCTTCGCCGCCCTGGGGTACGAGTCGGCCCATTGCGGCCAGGGCCAGTGGAACGGGGTCGCCATCCTCAGCCGGGTGGGCTTGGACGAGGTCACCGCCGGCTTCAGTGACCAGGCCGAGGACGAGACCACCGAGGCCCGTCTGCTGTGGGCCACCTGTGGCGGGGTGCGGTTGGCCAGCGTCTACGTCCCGAACGGGCGCTCGGTGGGCAGCGAGCACTACCGGGCCAAGCTGGAGTGGCTGGAGCGTCTGCGGCACCACGTGGAGGACGTCTGCGACCCGAGGGCGTCCCTGGCCATCTGCGGGGACTTCAACGTCGCCCCCGACGACCGCGACGTCTGGGACCCGACCAAGCTGCACGGCGGCACCCACGTGAGCGAGCCGGAACGGGAGGCGGTCGCCGCCCTGCAGCGGTGGGGCCTGGTCGACGTCTTCCGCCGCTGCTACGACCAGGACAGGTTGTACTCGTGGTGGGACTACCGGGCCGGCGACTTCCACCAGCACCGAGGCCTGCGCATCGACCTGGTGCTGGCCACGCCGGCGCTGGCCGACACCGCCACCTACGCCCTCATCGACCGCTTCGCCCGCAAGGGCAAGCTGCCGTCGGACCACGCCCCCCTGTTCGTGGATTTCGATTTCTAGCGGCGGGCACCCGGTGCTCCGCCGGCCAGGCGTCCTACTCCGCCAGGGTGCGGCGGAGCTTGGCCAGGCCGGCGCCCAGCGCCTCCCGGAGATCGGACCGCGACAGGCCCATCTCGTGGTGGAGCTCCTTCATGGTTCGTGGGGGGCGGCCGTCGAGCCCGTAGTGGGCGGCGATGACCTGTCGTTCCAGGGGCTCGAGCCGGTCGAACAGGTGGGCGGGGGCGGCCCGCAGCAGCAGGGCGTCGTCGTCGACGTCACCGGACGTGTCGGGCGTCTCCCGCTCGGCGTCGGGATAGGGCCATCCTGTCTCGTCGGGCCAGACGTACGCGCTCATGGGCCTGTTCTCGCGCCTCCGGGCGCCCAAGTCAACGGGCGCACGATGCGACCACGGCCAGGAGGGCCTCGCCGTAGCGGTCGGCCTTGACCGGGCCGAACCCAGGGAGGGCCAGGAGGGCGGAACGGTCGTGGGGTGCGGCCTCGGCCACCGCGGCCAGGGTGGTGTCGTGGAGGACGACGAAGGCGGGCACTCCGGACGCCCTCGCCGTGCTGGCCCGCCACGACCTCAGGGCCTGGAGGACCTCGGGGTCGGCCCGGCCCCCCGGACGCCGGAAGCGGGGAGCGGCGTCGAGGTGGGCCCGGCCCTCGTCGAGGAAGCGCCGCCAGTCGGCTCCCGAGCCGCCCTCGGCCAGGTCGCGGACGGCGGCCTCCAGCGCGGCCAGCCAGGGCGACGGCGACCGGGGCAGCGTGCGGGCTCCGAAGGTGCGCCGCTCGGCCCACGAGAGGTGCACGTCCTGGCGGGCGCGGGTGACGGCCACGTACAGGAGGCGACGCTCCTCTGCCCGGTCCGCCGGGGTGTCGGCGTGGGCGATGGGCACCAGGCCCTGCTCGAGGCCCGCGAGGAAGACGACGGGCCACTCCAGGCCCTTGGCCGCGTGGAACGTGGCCAACTCCACCGCGTCGTCGCCGGCAGGGAGGTGGTCGCCGCCCAGCGTGGCCCGCAGCCACCCCCCGAAGCTGCCGACGGTGGCCGCCGGGTCGGCGGCCAGGAGCTCTCGGGCCAGGCGGTCGAGGTTCTCGAGGGTGGCCGCCACCTCGTCCCCGGCGGACGCCTCGTCGAGCAGCTGGCGCAGGTCGGGGAGGGTCGCGGCGAGCGGGATGGAGGGCCGCCGGGCCAGCTCAGAGAGGATGGCCCTGACGTCGGGCCGGTCGAGGAACGGCACCACGCCGCGCGTGCGGAACGGCACGCCCGCGGCCCGCAGGGCCTCCTCGAACACGACCAGCTGGGCGTGGGTGCGGGTGAGCACGGCCAGGTCGGACCACGGCCTGATGGCCGCGGACCGGCGCAGGGACCGGGCCACATGGCCGGCCTCGTCGCGGTCGGATGCGTACGCCACGATGGCGGGCAGCGGGCCGTCGGGGCGGGTGGCCGTCAGCCGGGGCCGGCCCAGGGCGGCGTTGGCCACGGCCAGGACCTGCGGGGTGGAGCGGTAGTTGTGGTCGAGGTTGATGACCTCGGCGCCCGGGAAGCGGCGGGGGAAGTCGGAGAGGTAGCCGGCGTCGGCCCCGTTCCACGCGTAGATCGCCTGGTCGGGGTCGCCGACGACGCACAGGTCGGGCCGCCCGCCACGCCAGGCCTCCAGGAGGCGGAATTGCAGGGGGTTGACGTCCTGGAACTCGTCGACGAACAGGTGGCGGAAGCGCCAGCGCTGGGTGGCCGCGAAGCGGGCGTCGGTGTCGATGGCCGTGGCGCACAGCAGCAGGAGGTCGTCGAAATCGACCAGGCCGCGGCGCCGCTTCTCCTCCTCGTAACGCCGGAAGACGGAGGCCATCTCCGCCGTGCTGAGCGGAGGACGGCGGCCGGCGGCGACGGCCGCGGCCTCGTACCCGTCGGGATCGACCATCCGGGCCTTGGCCCACTCGATCTCGGCGGCCACCTCGGCGGCGGGCACGGCGCGCCGCCCGCCGGAGAGCACCGGGACGATGACGCGTGCCCTCCGCTCGAGGAGGGCGGGGGCCCGCTCGCCCCGATCGGCCCACAGCCGGCGCAACTGGGCCGAGGCCATGGAGTGGAACGTGCCGGCCGCCACCTGGTCGCGGATGCCGAGGGCGCCCAGCCGCGACGACAGCTCGGCCGCCGCCCGCCGGGTGAAGGTGAGGGCGAGGACGTGTTGGGGAAGGGCGGTCCCGGAACGGACCCGCAGAGCGATGCGGCGGGTGAGGACGCGCGTTTTGCCCGACCCCGCGCCGGCCAGGATGCAGAGCGGTTGGGCCTCGCTGGCCACCGCTTGGCGCTGGACGGGGTCGAGGCCATCCAGCAGCGGGTCCGTGCCCGACGTCGCACCGGCGTGCTCCATGCCCGACGTCGCACCGGCGTGCTCCATGCCCGACGTCGCACCGGCGTGCTCCATGGGCGGGAAGCTACCGATGGGGTGTGACAGAAACGCGGATACCCGCCCCTGCTGTCTCCTCGATGGCGAAGCTGTCCCACCCCCTGGGTATCCTTCGGCCCGTGCTCCTCGCCCTTGACCTCGACGGCGTCCTGTGCGACATCGGGCCATCCGTCGCGGCCCGGCTGGCCGACCGGTTCGGCGTGGCCAGCCATCCGTCCACCTGGCGGAGTTACGACCTTCGCCTGCTCCAGCTCGGGCTCCCCGAGGCGCCGTTCCACGCCTTCCTCGACGAGACCTTCGCCGACCCGTCGCTCTACACCGACGCCCCTGTCGTCCCCGGGGCGGCGGCCGGCGTGGCCGCCCTCCGGTCGGCCGGTTGGCGCCTGGTCGCCATCACCGCCCGGGCGCCGCACCTGGCGGAGGCGACCGCCAAGTGGCTGGCCCGCCATCGCCTTCCGGTCGAGCACGTGCACCACACGCCCGTGGGCACCAAGGCCTCCACCGCCGCCGCCCTCGGTGTCGGCGCCTCGGTGGAGGACAACCCGGCCGAGGCCGAGCTCCTGGCCCGGGTGTGCCAGTCGTGGCTGCTCGACCGCCCCTACAACCGCGAGTACCCGCTGCATCGCTGCCGGCGGCTCTCTTCGTGGGACGACGCAGTCGGGCGCCTGTGCCAGCTGCGCCTGTTCGCGTAGGCCCCGATGTCGCACTACGCAATCACCGCCGTCGGCGCCGACCGACCGGGCATCGTCGCCGCGGTCACCTCCGTCTTCCTCGAGAACGGTTGCAACATCGAAGACAGCGCCATGACCATCCTTCGGGGCCACTTCGCCATGATGCTGGTCGTCGACGCCCCGAGAGGCCTGAGCGCGGCCAAGCTCAAGTCGGCTTTGGCCGAGCCCGCGTCGGCCCTCGATCTCATGGTTTCCGTGCGCCCCCTCCCCGACCTGTTGGGGGGGGCGGGCAGCACGGCCGGAGGGGCGTACACCGTCTCGGTGCACGGGGCGGACCACCCGGGCATCGTCCACGGAGTGGCCAGCCTGTTGGCCGCCAACGGGGTGAACATCGTCGACATGAGCACCCGGGTGGTGGGCGAGCCCGGCGAGCACGTCTACGCCATGGTCATGGAGGTCGACCTCCCCTCGGGGCTCGACCCCGAGGAGCTGAGCCGCCAGCTGGGCGAGCTGGCCGAGGGCCTCGACGTCTCGTGCAGCCTGCACCCGTCCGAGGCCGACATCCTCTAGCCGGACGGAGCACCACGTGCCCGTCCGGCCCGTCCTCGTCCTGCCCTCGGCCGTCCTCACCAGGCCGTCGTCACCCATAGGGGAGATCGACGACGCCGCCCTGGCCCTCGCCCAGGACCTGGTCGACACCATGCGGTCGCGCCCGGCGTGCGTAGGGGTGGCCGCCCCCCAGATCGGCGTCCGCCGGCGGGCCTTCGCCGTCGACGTCACCGGCCACCGCAAGGCCCGGTCGTGCGCCGGTCTGGTCGTGCTGTTCGATCCCGAGGTGCTGGTCGCGGAGGAGCCGGAGGTCGCCCGGGAAGGGTGCCTGAGCGTGCCCGACCTCACCGGCGACGTGGCCCGGGCCACGCGGGTGGTCGTCCGCGGGCGAACACCGGCCGGCGAGGAGCAGGTGATCGAGGCCGACGCCTTCGAGGCCCGGGCCCTGTTGCACGAGGTCGACCACCTCGACGGCAGGGTGTTCCTCGACCGGGTGGCGTCCCACACGTCGGTGTTCCGCCGGAAGGTGTACCGGTAGCCTGCGGCCGTGTCCTTTCCCCGCAAGTACCTGAACGAGGGGGAGGAGGTCGTCCTCGACCAGCGCCCACACTGGTTCTTCCTGGCCGGCCCGGTGATCGCCCTGGTGGCCACGCTGGTACTGGCCGTCACCGTCAGCGCCAGGGTGGAGGGCGACCTGCAGCCGGTGGCGCTGGTCCCGACCCTGCTCCTCGTCGGTGCGTCGCTGGTGTGGGTGCTGGTGCGGTACGCCAAGTGGGCCACCACCACCTTCGTCATCACCACCGACCGCCTGATCCACCGCCACGGCGTGCTGTCGAAGTCGGGGCGGGAGATCCCTCTCGAGCGGCTGAACGACGTCAGCTTCCACCAGACGCTGTTCCAGCGCCTGCTGGGGTCGGGCGACCTCCTGATCGAGTCGGCGGGGGAGCGGGGCCAGCAGATGTTCAGCGGCTTCCCGCACCCGGAGCGGACGCAGAACCGGATCCACCACCAGATCGAGCAGGCCCAGGCCCGGGACGCCGACCGCATGGCCGGTCGCCGCGAGCTGTCACCGCTCGAGCAGCTGGAGAAGCTGGAGGAGCTGCGCCAGCGGGGTGTCATCTCACAGGCCGAGTTCGACGTGAAGAAGGCGAAGTTGCTGGACCGGCTGTAGCCGGTCGGCTCCTGGACCGGCTGTCGCGCAGTCACCCCGGCGGCGGCCGCCCCTCCTGCATCCCCCGGATCAGGTCCCTGTAGGCGCCGGCGGCGTCGGCGCCCATGGAGTCGACCCCCCGCCACGTCACCCTTCCGTCGCGGTCGACGCGGTGGAGCCCGAAGCGTGGCTCGTACGAACCCCACTCGTAGCAGTCGGCCAAGGTCCAGTGGAAGTAACCGCTGACCGGCAGGCCGGCCTGGACGGCCCCGGCCACCGCGGCCAGGTTGGCCTGGAGGTAGCGCACCCGGTCCCAGCCGTCGGGACGGGGAAGTGACCGGCCCCGCCGGACCCGGTTGCACAGCCCGTTCTCGGCCACCTCGATGGGGAGGCCGGGCTCGACGTTGGCGGCCAGGTAGGTGGCCAGCCCGGCCGGGTCGACCGCGTCCTCCCAGGGCCGACGGCGGAGCTCCGTG
>JALYGL010000233.1 GCA_030777125.1 Actinomycetota bacterium | reverse complement strand
CGGTGTGCTTCCCGCTCCTCCCGGCGCCGATTTCCTCACCCTGCCCGCCTTCGGCAAACGGCTCGACGGCCGCTACGAAGCCCGCTCCCTGCTCGCGCCCGTCGGAGCCTTGATCGAGCTCAGATCCCGGATCCTCCAAGCGGCGCTCGACGCCTTCGACCCCGACCTGCTCATCGTCGACAAGGTTCCTCGCGGAGTCGGCGGTGAGCTCGAGCCGGCCCTGGACGACCTCCGGGCGACGGGCCGCACCCGCTGCGTGCTCGGGCTGCGTGACGTGCTCGACGGCGCCGCGGTCGCCTCTCGGGAATGGCACCAGCAGCGCTCCACCGAGGCTGTCGACCACTACTACGACGCGGTCTGGGTCTACGGCGACCAGCAGGTGTTCGACCCGATCGCCGCCTACGGGCTTCCGCCGGTCGTCGCCTGCCGCACCACCTTCACCGGCTACCTCGGCCACAACCGACCCACCTCTCCTCCGGGCTTCGCCGCACCCGTTCCGTCGGAGCCTTTCGCCCTGTGCATGGTCGGTGGCGGACAGGACGGCATCGACCTCGCTCGCAGCTTCGTGCAGGCCCGGCTCCCCCGAGGTCGTCGGGGTGTGGTGCTCGCCGGCCCCTACATGGGCGACGGCGACCGTGAGGAGCTGGACCACCTGGTCGTCGCACGGCCTGACATGACGGTGGTCGGCTACGTCGACATGGCCGAGCAGTTCATCGCCGCCGCCGAGTGCGTGGTCTCCATGGGTGGCTACAACAGCATTTGCGAGCTCCTGGCGCACGAGAAGCGGACGCTGGTGGTGCCCCGGGCCCGACCCCGGACCGAGCAGCTGGTGCGGGCGCGACGGCTCGCTCAGCGAGGGTTGCTCGACGTGGTCCATCCCGACGACCTGTCGCCCGAGCGCCTGTCGGCCTGGATGGCCAGCGGAGCGGGTACCCCCCGGGGCCGCCGGCCTGTCGATCTCGACGGGCTGGCCCGGCTCCCGGGCTTGGTCGACGCCATCCTCTCGCCCGCCGGTTCCCCGGCGCGCTGGCAGCCAGTCCGCAGGAGAGCCGTCCGTGTCGCCATCTGAGCTCCCTCGGGTCGGCTATGTCCTCAAGATGTACCCGCGGTTCTCGGAGACCTTCATCCTCAGCGAGATCCTCGCCCACGAGGCGGCCGGGGCCGACCTGGCGATCTTCTCCCTCCGGCCACCCGCCGACGGACGTTTCCACGAGGCTCTGGCCGAGGTCCGTGCCCCGGTGACCTACCTGCACCACCACGGCCGCCGTGCGGGCGACCTGTGGGACCTGCTCCGGGCTGGGGGCGCCAAGCTTCCCGGCCTCGCCCTGCACCTCGACGAGTTGCTGGCCGCCGATGTCGACGACGGCGCTCAGGCGGTGGAGCTGGCCCTGCTCGCCCGAGCCGGGGGTATCGGGCACTTCCATGCCCACTTCGCCTCGGTGGCCACCACCGTGGCTCGGCTGGCCTCGATGCTCAGCGGAATCCCCTACAGCTTCACGGCCCACGCCAAGGACATCTTCCACGAGTCCGTCGACCCGGCCGACCTCCGCAGCAAGCTCGACGGCGCCGTCGCCGGGGTCACGGTCAGCGATTTCAACCTCGGCCACCTGCGTTCGCGCCACGGGGCGGCAGCCTCGGCAGCAGTGCGGGTCTACAACGGCCTCGACCTCAGGCGGTTCCCCTATGCCGCCCCCGATCTCCGTCCCCCCCTCGTGGTCGGCGTGGGCCGCCTGGTGGAGAAGAAGGGCTTCGTCGACCTGGTCGACGCCTGCGCTCTGCTGGTGGCCAGGGGGCGCCGGTTCCGCTGCGAGATCGTGGGAGCCGGGCCGGAGCACGAGGCGTTGCGCCGGCGCATCGGGGACCACCGTCTCAGCGCCACGGTGGTCCTGCGCGGGCCGCTGCCCCAGAGCGGAGTGCGGTCGCTGGTGGCCGGGGCGGCCGTGCTGGCCGCCCCGTGCGTGGTCGCCGCCGACGGGAACCGGGACGGCCTGCCGACCGTGCTGCTCGAGGCCATGGCCCTCGGCACCCCGTGCATCGCCACACCGGTCACCGGCATCCCCGAAGCCGTCCGCCACGGCTCCACCGGACTTCTGGTGGACGAGCACGACCCCGAGGCACTGGCGACGGCGATCGAGCGGCTGCTCGACGACCGCGACCTCCGAGTCCGATTGGCCGGTGCGGCGCGGGTGCTGATCGAGGAGGAGTTCGACGTCCAGCGGCAGGCGGCACGGCTACGCCGGCACTTCGCCCTCGCCCCCGTCCCGGCGGCTGGAACCACCCGTGCCCAGGAGTGTGCGTGATGCGACTGGCCTACGTGTGCGCCGATCCCGGGCTTCCTGTGTTCGGGCGCAAGGGAGGGTCGGTGCATGCCCAGGAGATGATTCGGGCCGTCCGTCGCAAGGGCCACCGCGTCGAGCTGTTCGTCGCCCGTCTGGGTGGTGATCCTCCTCGCGATCTCGTCGATGTCCCCGTCCATTCGCTCCCAGCCATCGGGGCCGGCCCGCCCGCGAAGCGCGAAGCGCGGAGCCTGAACGCCAACGCGGAGCTCGACCGGGCCCTCGTCGCCGCCGGGCCCTTCGATCTGGTCTACGAGCGGTACTGGCTGTGGAGCCGAGCGGGGATGGCCTGGGCACGGCGAACCGGCGTGCCAGGGGTGTTGGAGGTCAACGCCCCGCTCATCGACGAGCAGGCCACCCACCGGTCGCTGGTCGACCGCGGGGGCGCCGAAGCGCAGGCCCGGCTGATCTTCGCCGACGCCACCCGGGTGGTGGCCGTGTCGGAGCCGGTCGCCGACTGGGTGCGCGACCGCACGCCGGCCGCCGGGCGGGTCGACGTGGTGCCCAACGGGGTCGATACCGAGCGCATCACTCCGCGGTGCCACGACCAGCCGGGCGACACCTTCACTGTTGGCTTCGTCGGCACCCTCAAGCCCTGGCACGGCCTCGACACCTTGATTCACGCCGTCGCCCTCCTGGTGGGCAGCGACCGAACCTACCGATTGCTCATCGTGGGTGACGGCCCGGAGGCCGGTGCCGTGACCGACCTGGTCAGGAGGCAGGGCCTGAGCGATGTCACCACGTGCACGGGTGCCGTGGACCCCGCCGACGTGCCCCGTCACCTCCATCGCATGGACGTTGCGGTCGCGCCCTACCCTGACCTCGCGCCCTTCTACTTCTCGCCCCTCAAGCTCTACGAGTACCTGGCCGCGGGGCTGCCGGTGGTGGCCAGCGCTGTGGGCCAGGTGGCGGAGGTCATCGACGACGGCCGCAACGGGGTGCTGTGCCCCCCCGGCGACGCGGAGGCGCTGGCGGCAGGGGTGGCACGCCTGCGGGCTGATCCCCGACAACGGGCCGCTCTCGCTCGGGCGGGCCGGGCGTCGGCCGTGGCCTCCCACTCCTGGGACAGGGCGGTGGAACGCATCCTCGCCCTGGCCACCGAGGCCGGCCCGGTCGGGGCGCTGGCCTGATGGCCAGCCCGCCCCCCGTAGCGTCCCTTCGTCGCTCGTTACCCGGCCTGCTCCGTACGCTGCGCCGGT
>JALYGL010000232.1 GCA_030777125.1 Actinomycetota bacterium | reverse complement strand
CTCCTGAGCCTGCTCCAGGTCGGCATGGTCGGCTCCCCCGCCGTCGCCGGCGACCGGGTGTTCACGCTGGAGCGCGAGGGCGGGCTGGACCAGTCGGTGCTGGTCGTTCGGAGCGCGGTCGACACCGGCGTCCCTGCGAGGGTCGTGGTCGACCCGCACGAGCTGGCCTCCGACCACGCTGCGTCGATCGACTGGTTCTCGCCGTCGCCCGACGGCCGCCTGGTGGCCTATGGCGTCTCGGAGGCGGGCAGCGAGCACGGGACCCTACGCATCGTCGCCGTCGACACCGGGGAGCGCCTGGCCGACACCATCCCCCACGTCCGGCACCCGTCGCTGGCCTGGCTCCCGGACGGCTCGGCGTTCGCCTACAGCCGCCTCCCGGACCCGGCGTCGGTCCCCGACGGCGAGGAGGGCTACTGGGAGACGGTCTGGTGGCACCGGGTGGGCGACGATGTGGCCGCCGACACGCTCGTCCACGGGGCCGAGCACGGGTTGGACCGCACCGCCCTGCCCATGGCCGCCATCTCGCCGGACGGCCGGTGGCTGGTGGTCCACGTTCACCTGATGCCCACCCGTACCGACGTCATCCTGGTCGACCGGCGAACGGGCGACCGCACGGTCGTGGTGGAAGGCGAGGAGGCCTCGACCTGGTGCCAGGTCGTCGGCGACCGCCTGTACGCGGTCACCACGCTCGCCGCGGCGCGGGGCCGCGTCGTGTCCGCCTCCGTCGATCGGCCCGCGGCTGAGGGCTGGGAGACCGTGGTCCCCGAGAGCGCCGCGGTCGTGGACACCGCCGTCGTCGCCGGTGCCAGCCTGCTGGTGGCGTCGACCGAGCATGCCGTCTCCCGCCTCCACCGCTACGCCCTCGACGGCTCCGCCGGACAGGAGATCGCCCTACCGGAGCTCGGCGCCATCGGCGCCCTCGACGCCGATCCGGCGTCGGAGCGGGCGTTCCTGACGTTCACGTCGTTCACCCGCCCGTCGGCGTTGTGGCGGTGGGCCCCGTCTCGGCCCATCGAGCCCTGGACGCGGTTCCCGTCGCCCGTCGACGCCGACACGTTCGCGGTGGAACAGGCGTTCTACCCGTCGACCGACGGTGCCCAGGTGCCGATGTTCCTCGTCCGGGCCCGCACCACCACGTCGTCGCCCGCCACTCCGACGATGCTGTCGGGCTACGGCGGGTTCGCCATCCCGGCCACGCCGGCCTTCGGCCCCGGTCTGGTGGCCTTCTGCCAAGCGGGAGGCGTGTACGCCATGGCCGGGATCCGAGGCGGCGGCGAGTACGGCGAGGAGTGGCACCGGGCCGGCATGCTGGGGCGCAAGCAGCAGGTGTTCGACGACTTCCACGCCGCCGCCGACTGGCTGGTGGCGGAGGGCCGCACCAGCCGGGAGAAGCTGGCCATCCGCGGTGGCTCCAACGGCGGCTTGCTGGTCGGCGCCGCCGTGACCCAGCGGCCCGACCTGTGCCGGGCCGCGGTGTGCGCGGTGCCGCTGCTCGACATGGTCCGCTACCACCGCTTCCTCATCGGCGCCCTGTGGGTGCCCGAGTACGGCGACCCCGAGGATCCGGACGACTTCGCCCACCTCTACGCCTACTCCCCGTACCACCGCATCGTGGAGGGCACTGCATACCCGGCGACGCTGGTGGTGACGGCGGAGTCCGACTCTCGGGTCGATCCCATGCACGCCCGCAAGTTCGCCGCCCGCCTGCAGGCCGCGACCAGCCGGCCGGACGACCGCCCGGTGCTGTTGCGCATCGAGACGCGCGCCGGGCACGGAGCCGGGAAGCCGGTCTGGAAGCAGGCCGAGGAGGCGGCCGACACGTGGTCCTTCGTGCTGTGGCAGCTGGACATGGATGGTTCCGGGGCCGGGCAGTCGGGAACGACCATGTCATGAGCGACCTGCCCCTCGACCCCGACGCTCCCGACGCGGTCGGCGGGGCCGATGCGCCCGCCGACGACGAGGTCACCGGCGACGACGCCGGCGACGGGTTGATCGACCGGTTGCGAGGCACCGGTGTCGGCGTGGAGGACCCGAACATCGTCGGTGACGCCGGCCCCACCGACGTGGCGCCGGGCCGCGACCCCGACGGCGGCCTGTTCGCGATCGACCCCGACGGCGAGCCCTCCCCGCCCTCCTAGCTCGAGCCTCTTCAGCCGCCGCCGGGGAGCACCGCCCGGCGGACGATGCGCACGTACGTGCGGTCGTCGACGCGGCGGACGGTCATCTCGTCGGCCAGCGCCCCGACCACGAACAGGCCCCTGCCCTGCTCGGCGTCGACGTCGGGCCTCTCGTCGTCGTACCGCTCGACGATCTCGAAGCCGGCACCGTCGTCCTCCACCTCGACGACCATCGAGGGGCCCTCGGCCCACGCCCGGAGCGCCAGCCCACCCGGGGATCCGCTGGCGTGGCGGATCCCGTTGGAGCACAGCTCCGACGCCATCAGGAGGAGATCGGCGCGTTCGTCGTCGTCGAGGCCCAGGTGCTCGAGCCAGTCCGACAGGAGGTGCCGGCCCAGGGGCACGGTGGCCGGGCTCGGTGAGAAGCGGTACTCGAACGCGCCCAACGGTGGGAGCGACGGCTGCGGCGCGGGCGGGGTGCGCCGGCGCAGCACCACGGCCAGCGAGTCGTCCCGGCGCACGGCCCCGGCCAGCGACCGGTCGACGAGGGCCCGGGCCAGGTGCCCGGCCGGATAGCCGGCCGTCTCGGCCGCAGCCGCCTCCAAGCGGCGCAGGCCCACGATGATGTCCTTGTTGGCCTCGATGAGCCCGTCGGTATAGAGGACGAGGGTCTCGTTCCGCCCGAGCCTGTCCCGCACCACCTGGCCGGAGCCCGCCCCCGGGAAGCCGACGGGCACCCCCGGCGCGGGCACGAGTTCCACCGCGCCGCCATCGCGCAGGAACAGGGGAGGCGGGTGGCCGCCTCCGGCCAGCTCCACGGTGCCGTCCTCAGGGTGGTACCGGGCGATGACCACGGTGGCGATGAGGTCCGGGTTCTGGGCCTGGCACAGGGCATCGGCCCTGGCCACCACGTCGTCCATGGCGCACCCGTCGAGCACCAGCAGCCGGATGGCGTGGGTGACCGCCAGCGCCGCCTGGGTGGCGGGGACGCCCTTGCCCATGACGTCGACGACGGCGAGGTGCAGGTCGCCGCCCGGGAGCACGAGCCAGTCGTAGAGGTCCCCGCCCGTCGGGGAGCTGGGCTCCGCCGGGAGGTAGTGCACCCCGAGCTCCGCCCCGTCGACGGCCGGGACCGGGGGCCGGACCGCCTCCTGGAGCTGGTGGACCACCTCCCGCTGGAGGGCCTGCAGCTCGGCCAGGCGGTTCATCGTCTCCAGGTTCTCCAGGGCCACGCCCAGATGGGCGCCCAACGCTCGGAGCGACGCCTCGTGGTCGGCGTCGAAGTGATCCGAGTCGGCGTGGCACACGACGAGGGCGCCGTGAAGGGCCTCCTGTCCCCCCAGCACCGGGACCACCAGGGAGCCTCCGTCGGGCGGCAACCCCACCCGTTGCAGGAAGACGCGGTACCGACGGTCGTGGGCCAGGTCGGCCGGTCGGAGCACGTCCCACCGGAACCGCCCGACACGGCGCCCGGCGGTACGGGAGCCGCCCCCGCCGAGCACCCGGGTGATGGCCGGGCGGATGAACCGATCGACCTCTCCGACGGGGGCCCCGGCGACCGCGATCATGGCCGTGTGGGTGCCGAGGCCGACGAAGGCGGCCACCGCCGCGCCAGTCAGGGAGGCGGCCGCCTCCGCCACCCACGGCAGCTTCTCGTCGATGCCGCCGGGACCGTGCACCGCCAGAGCCGCCTGGCCCAGGGTCTCCACGGCGAACGGCTGCTCCAACCCGTCCAGGACCGAGCGCGCGTCGCGCATCGGGCCGAGAGTACTCACCTCACTATGGTGAGGCGTCCGATGCGTTGGCTTGGCGACGTCCGTAGCAGAGAAGGGGTCGCCGAGCGCGGCTTCGAAGTGGCGGTCGACGGCCGCCAGGTGCCCGGGGTGCTCTGGACGCCCGACGGCGCCACCGGTCCTCGACCGCTCGTCCTGATCGGCCACGGCGCCACCCGCCACAAGCGGGTCGACTACGTCGTCGCCCTGGCCCGACGATTGGCCGGCGACCACGGATTCGCGGCCGCCGCCATCGACGGGCCCGGCCACGGCGACCGCATGCTGCCCGGCCGGCGCAACGACTTCGAGGTGTTCAGCGACTTCCTGGCCGAGTGGTCGAGGGCGGGGACGACCGACGACATGGTCGCCGACTGGACCACCACCCTCGAGGCCCTCCGCCGCCTCGACCACGTGGGCGACGGCCCGGTCGGCTACTGGGGGCTCTCCATGGGGACGATCTACGGGATCCCACTGGCGGCGGCCGAACCGAGAATCCAGGTGGCGGTGTTCGGCCTGATGGGACTGGTCGGGCCGACGCGCGACGGGATGGCGGCCGACGCCCGGCGGCTGAGTTGCCCGGTGCTGCTGCTCCAGCAATGGGACGACTCGCTCATCCCCCGGGAGCACGTGTTCGAGCTCTTCGACAGTTTCGGCTCGCTGGACAAGCGGCTGCACGCGCATCCGGGTGATCACGCCGCGGTGCCGATCGAGGAGATGGTCTTCTCCGCCCGGTTCCTCGTCCGCCACCTCGGGCCCGGAGGCGACGACCCCGGGTAGCTCGGCCTCGCCGGTGGGCAGACTCGGAGGAGCCGCCCACCGAGGAGTTACCGATGCACGTGCAGATCGTGACGTTCAACCTGGGCCGGATGAGCGAGGGCGAGTACATCGACGTCGCCAGCCGGCTCGCACCCCGCTTCGCCGGCCTGCCCGGGCTACTGGCCAAGGTGTGGCTGGAGAGCCCGGAGTCGGGGGTCTACGGGGCCATCTACCTGTGGGACGACGTCGAGGCGATGGACCGGTTCCTCGCCACCGACCTCTTCGAGGGCACCAATGCCGCGTTCACGAACCTGACGGTCGACGACTTCTCGGTCCTGGAGAACCTCACCCGGGCCACCCAGCCGGTCCTGACCCTCGTGGAGGACCCCGCGCCGCGGGGCAGGGCGCCGTCGCCCCGTCAGGGCACGCCGGCCACGGCCGCGCCCGTCGGGGC
>JALYGL010000231.1 GCA_030777125.1 Actinomycetota bacterium | reverse complement strand
CGCCGTCGGCGCCGGCTCCACCGCCGCCGCCGGTGTCCACCTGGTCACGCACGCCGCCTTCAAGGCCCTGCTCTTCCTCGCCGCCGGCATCGCCCTCCACGCCGCCGGCACGCTCGACTTGGGCTCGTTGCGGCTGGGCCGGGTCCTGCCCTTCACCGCCGCCTCCTTCGCCGTTGGCGCCGTGGCCCTGGCCGCGGTGCCGCCGCTGGGGGGCGCCTGGTCGAAGGAGGAGATCCTCGCCGCCGCCGGGCACCAGAGCGCCTGGCTCGGGGCCGCAGTGGTGGTCGCCGGCTTCCTCAGCGCGCTGTACGCCGGGCGGCTGGCCCTGCTGGCGTTCGGCCCCGGCTCGGGCGCGGTCGGGCATCGCCCCACCCCGGTCGAGCGGGCCTCGCTTGCAGTCCTGGCCGCCGCCACCATCGCCCTCGGCGTGCTCTGGCTGCCGGGCGCCGACGCCGTGGTGGAGCAGGTCACCGGTGGCCGGCTGTCGGAGGCCGGGGGTTGGGAACTACCTGCATCGCTCCTCGCCGTGGGCGCCGCCGTCGTCGTGGTCGGCGCGCTCTCCCGTAGAGGCCGGCTCCTGACCATGGCCCTGCCCGAGGGCGCCAGCGCGGCCCTCGCCTCGTGGCTGGGACTGCCAACCCTGGCCCGGCGGGTCGTCGTCGACCCGGTGCTGTCGGTATCCCACGCCCTGGGCGCCTTCGATGACCGGGTGGTCGACGCTGGCGTCCGGGCCGCGGCCCGGGTGCCGGTCGTGCTGTCGCGGGCGGCATCCTGGTGGGGCGAGCGCGGCCTCGACGACGTCGTGGGCGCGGTGTCGGGAGGGACGCTGCGGGCGGCGGCCGCCTCCCGGGCCGCCGACGAGCGCGCCGTCGACCGAGCCGTGGAGGAGCTGGCCCGCGGCACCGGTGTGGCCGGGCGGAACAGTCGACGCCTCCAGGACGGACTGGCCCACCACTACTACGTGATCGTCGCCGTGGGCCTGGCCACGGCGGTAGCGGTCGCCGCTCTGGGGAGGTAGCCGTTGCTGTCCGCCGCCATCTTCGTCCCCCTCGCCGGCGCCGTCACCCTGCTGTTGGCGCCCCGCTTGTCGGAACGCGCCGCCCGCCTGGCCGCCCTGGCCGTGGCCGCAGTGCCGCTGGCCGTCATGGTCGTGGCCTGGCTCCGCTTCGACAGCGGCGACGGCGGCTTCCAGCTGGTGGAGTCGGTGCAGTGGATCCCCACCCTGGGCGTGGGCTACAGGGTGGGCGTCGACGGCGTGTCCCTGCCCCTCGCCGCCATGACCGCGCTGCTGTTCGTGGCCAGCGTGGCCTACCCGGTCGACCTGCGTGGGCGGCCCCGGCAGTACTTCGCCGCATTCCTGTTCCTCGAGGCCGCCTCCCTCGGCGTGTTCCTCGCCCTCGACCTGTTCCTGTTCTACGTGTTCTTCGACGTGAGCCTGGTCGGCATGTACTTCCTCATCGCGGTGTGGGGCCACGGAGACGCCCAGCGCTCGGCGCTCAAGTTCTTCCTCTACACCCTGGCCGGGTCCCTGGCCATGCTGCTCGCCATCCTGGGCCTGTACCTGGCCTCGGAGCCCAGGACCTTCGACATGGCGGCGCTCATCGACCAGCAGCCCCTTCGCGGCGGGGGGCTGGGGGCCGGGCTCGTGTTCCTCGGGTTCACCATCGGTCTGGGCGTGAAGACGCCCGTCGTCCCGTTCCACACCTGGCTGCCCCCGGCCCACGTCGACGCCCCCGCGCCGGCGTCGACCATCCTGGCCGGCGTCCTGCTGAAGATGGGCACCTACGGCTTCATCAGGATCGTGCTGTCGATGATGCCCGACACCTTCCGGCGCTTCGCCCTGCCCCTGGCCGTCGTCGCCGTGGTCAGCATCGTGTACGGCGCCCTGGTGGCGCTGGCCCAAACCAACCTGAAGCGCCTGGTTGCGTACTCGAGCGTCAACCACATGGGTTACGTGATCCTGGGCGTTGCGTCGGCCGCGGCCGGGATGTCGAGCGATCCCGACGCCGCCCGCCTCGCGGTCAACGGCGCCACCCTCGAGATGGTCGCCCACGGTCTCATCACCGGAGCCCTGTTCCTGCTGGCCGGCTCGGTGTGGTCGCGGGGGGAGACCTACGAGCTCGACCGGTTCGGGGGCCTGGCCGGGCGAGCGCCGGCCATGACCGGCGCCACCATCCTGGCCGCCTTCGCCAGCCTTGGCCTTCCCGGCCTGGCCGGCTTCGTGGCCGAGTTCCAGATCTTCGCTGGGACCTTCTCGATCTACCCCGTCCTCGCCGGCGTCGGCCTGCTCGGCATCGTGGTCACCGCCGCCCTGTTCCTGCGCATGCTGCAGCGGGTGTTCCTCGGGGCGCTGCCCGAGCGGTGGGCGGCGTGGCCGGACCTGTCCCGCGTCGAGGTGGCCGCCCTGCTCCCGCTGCTCGGCCTGGTGGTGGCCATCGGGGTGGCCCCGGCCTGGGTGCTCGACGTCATCGACGCCGCCACCGTGACCCTGGTCGGGCGCTGATGGAGCCGATGGGGATGGACATGCCCGTTGGCAGCGTCGCCCCCGAGATCGTGCTCGTGATCGGAGCCGTGGTCGTCCTAGTGTTCGCCCTCTTCTCCCCCCACCGGGTACAGGCGTGGGCGGCCGTGGTTGCCCTGGCCACATTGGCGGTGGCCGCCGTCGCCTCCGCGGCGATGCTGCGGGGATCCCAGGCGCTGACGTTCTTCGACACCTACGCCGCCGACGACGCTGCCGTGTGGGCCAAGCTCATCGTCCTCGCCGTCGCCGCCGTGGTCGTGCTGCTGTCGGTGGAGTGGTTCGCCACCGACGCCCGCCACGGCGAGTACTACACCCTGCTGCTGCTCTCGACGCTGGGCGCGGTGGTGCTGGCCTCGGCCGCCGACCTCATGGCCGTGATCCTGGGCGTGCTGCTGTCGTCGGCCACGGGCTACGTGCTGGCCGCCTACCACCGCAGCGACGCCCGCTCCGGCGAGGCGGGCATCAAGTACTACCTGCTCGGCGCGCTGACGAACGCGGCCATGGTGTACGGGGCCGTCCTGTTCTTCGGTCTCGGCGCCACCACCACCCTGGCCGGGCTGGCCGACGCCCTCCCCTCCGCTGACGGGCTGGCCATGGTGGCGGCGGTGGCCCTGTTCGTGCTCGGGCTGGCCTTCAAGCTCGGCGCCGTCCCCGCCCACGCCTGGGTGCCCGACGTGGCCGACGGCGCCCCCACCCCCGCCGCCGCCTTCCTCACCGTCGCCCCCAAGGTCGGGGCCCTCGTCGCCCTGGGCCGCCTGGTCCTGATCCTGCCCGAGGACCGGGTGGGGTGGCGCCTGATGGTGGCCGTCCTCGCCGCCGCCACCATGACCCTCGGCAACCTGGCCGCGCTGTGGCAGGACGACGTCCGCCGCCTGCTCGGGTGGTCGGCCGTCTCCCAGGCCGGCTACGGCCTCATGGCCGTCGTCGCCCTCGGCCGCAGCGACATGGCGGTGGCGTCGTTGGTCTACTTCCTGGCCGCCTACGCGGCGGCGAACCTGGGCGCCTTCGCGGTCGTCGTCGAGCTGCGGGGCCGCGCCCAGCTGGCGAGCTACGCCGGGCTGGCCTCCGCTCAGCCCGTCCTCGCCTTCGTCCTGGTGGTGAGCTTCCTGTCCCTCGTCGGCGTGCCTCCGCTCGCCGGCTTCAACGCCAAGGTGCTCCTGTTCGCCGTCACCGTGGACGCCGGATACACCTGGCTCGCCGTCCTCGCCGTGGCCAACTCGGTGCTCTCCCTCGCCTACTACCTCCGCGTCCTGGCCCCCAGCTACTTCGAGCCCCTCGCCGCGCCCGTCCCCGTGCTGGGCCGTTGGGCGAAGACGGCGGCGCTGGCCTGCGGTGTCGCCGTGGTGGCCCTCGGCGTCCTCCCCGAAGCGCCCCTCGACGCCTTCGATGTGGCCCGCCTCCTGCCGGGCTGAGCTGGTCGTGTCTCCCGAACGAGTCCGTCGCCGGCACGTGCTTCCCGACGTCGTCGTCGGCGCCGGCCACAACGGACTCGTCGCCGCCTGCTACCTGTCACAGGCGGGCCGGGACGTGGTCGTGGTCGAACAGCTCGACCGTCCGGGTGGGGGGTCACGGACGGAGGAGACGGTGCCCG
>JALYGL010000230.1 GCA_030777125.1 Actinomycetota bacterium | reverse complement strand
CGGGGCCCTGGCCGGCGCCGACCTCGAATCGCCGGCCGTGATCGTGATCGGCGAGGTCGCCGCGCTCGACCTCGCCTGGTACGAGCGCCTGCCCCTGTTCGGCCGCGCGGTGGTGGTCACCCGGCCTCGACACCAGGCCGAGGCCCTCACCAGACGCCTCCGGCGCCTCGGCGCGGCGACGATCCCGTTGCCCACCATCGAGATCGGCGATCCCGCCGACGGGGGGGTGGCCCTTCGGGCGGCGGCCCGATCGGTGTCGTCGTACGACTGGGTGGTGTTCACCTCGGCCAACGCCGTCGAGCGCTTCGTCCCCCTGTTGCGTGATGCGCGAGCTTTCGGGGCGGCGCTGGTGGCGGCCATCGGACCGGGCACCGCCGAGGCGCTGGCCGAGGCGAACGTGGTCGCCGACCTGGTGCCCGAGCGCTTCGTCGCCGAGGCGCTGCTCGAGGTCTTTCCGCCACCACCGTCAGGCCCGGGACGCGGTCGGGTGCTCCTGCCTCGGGCAGCGGTCGCCCGCGACGTGCTGCCCGAGGGGCTGCGAGCGGCGGGTTGGCAGGTGGACGTGGTCGAGGCCTACCGGACCAGCGCGGCACGTCCGTCGCCAGAGGCGCTCGCCGACCTCGCCGCCGCCGACGCCATCGCCTTCACCTCGTCGTCGACCGTCACCAGCTTCGTCGAGGTGGCCGGTGCCCGAGGGGTGCCGCCGGTGGTGGTCTGCATCGGGCCTGTCACCGCCGCGACCGCCCGCCAGCTGGGCATCGCCGTCGACGCCGAGGCCGACGTGCACAACCTCGACGGCCTGGTCGACGCCCTCGTCCAGGCGCTGGCCACCTGAAACGTCGGTTCCTTGGCACCGGGGTGACCGCCCGGCGCCGAACGTCTCGGGGGCGACCCGGCCCCGGCGGTCCCCGTAGGCTGGCCCGGTGAGCTTCCCCGCCCGACGGCCGCGTCGGTTGCGGCGCACGCCGGCGCTGCGGCGCCTGGTCGCCGAGTCCCGGCTGTCGCTCGACGACCTGGTGGCCCCGTTGTTCGTGCGGGAGGGCATCGACGAGCCTCGGCCGGTGCCGTCGCTCCCGGGCGTCGTGCAGCACACTCGGGAGTCGCTGTGCAAGGAGGCGGCGCGCCTGGTGGGCCTCGGCCTGCCCGGGCTGATGCTCTTCGGCGTCCCCGAGGTCAAGGACGCCGAGGGGAGCGGCGCCTGGGATCCCGACGGGATCGTGCAGGTGGCGTTGCGCGACCTGCGCGACGAGGTGGGCGACGCCCTCGTGGTGGTGGCCGACCTGTGCCTCGACGAGTACACCGATCACGGCCACTGCGGCGTGGTGGCGGCCGACGGCAGTGTCGACAACGACGCCACCCTCGAGCTCTACGCCCGGGTGGCACAGGCCCAGGCCGAGGCGGGCGCCGACGTGGTGGCCCCGAGCGGAATGATGGACGGCCAGGTGGCGGCCGTGCGGGGCGCCCTGGAGGAGGCCGGCCACCCCCAGGTGGCCATCCTCGCCTACGCCGCCAAGTACGCCTCGGCCCTCTACGGCCCGTTCCGAGACGCGGTGGGGGTGAGCATCGCCGGTGGCGGCGACCGCCGCGGATACCAACAGGACGCCCGGAACCGACGCGAGGCTCTGGTGGAGGTCGCCCTCGACGTCGAGGAGGGCGCCGATGTGGTGATGGTCAAGCCGGCGCTGGCGTGCCTCGACGTGATCGCCGCGGTGCGGGCCTCGGTGGAGATCCCGGTGGCCGCCTACCACGTCTCGGGCGAGTACGCCATGGTCAAGGCGGCCGGTGAGCGGGGGTGGATCGACGCACCAGCGGTGGCCATGGAGCAGCTCGTCGCCGTGAAGCGGGCGGGCGCCGACGTGATCGTCACCTACTTCGCCGCCGAGATCGCCGAGTCCCTGTGAGCTCCACCCCCACCAATGCCTCGCTGTTCGAGCGGGCCCAGCGGCGCATCCCCGGTGGGGTCAACTCGCCCGTGCGAGCCTTCCGCTCGGTCGGCGGCACCCCGTACTTCGTCACTCGGGGCGAGGGGGCGTACGTGTGGGACGTCGAGGGGCGGCGCTACGTGGACTACGTACAGAGCTACGGGGCGTCGATCCTCGGTCACGCCCACCCCGAGGTGGTCGAGGCCGTCCGGGCTGCCGCCGGCCGTGGCACCACCTACGGCGCTCCCACCGAAGGCGAGGTGCGCCTGGCCGAGGAGCTGTGCGCCCGGGTGCCCGGCCTGGAGATGGTGCGCCTGGTGTCCAGCGGCACCGAGGCCACCATGTCGGCGCTGCGCCTCGCCCGGGGCGCCACCGGGCGGAGCAAGATCGTGAAGTTCGCCGGCTGCTACCAC
>JALYGL010000229.1 GCA_030777125.1 Actinomycetota bacterium | reverse complement strand
GCCCTCCAGCCCGGCCAGGGCGGCCGCCGCCCGGCAGATGACCAGGTCGGCGCGCAGGCCCTCGGCGCCCACCGCGGCGCACAGCCCGGTGACGGCGCGCAGCAACCCGTCAGCCAAGGGGGCGGGCGTGGTGGCGGCCAGCCGTGCCCTGTGGTCCTCGTCGGCCGGCGTCCACCGGTCCCGGAACCCGGCCGGGTCGGCGTCGAACTCGAGCCGGCGGGCCACCGCCTGGGCCCGCTCGTCGGGATCCGCGCTGGCGGCCACGTCGACGGCCAGACCGAACCGGTCCAGCAGCTGGGGCCGCAGGTCGCCCTCCTCGGGGTTCATGGACCCGACCAGCACGAACCGGCTGGGGTGGGTGTGGGAGATGCCCTCCCGTTCCACGCGGTTGACGCCGGCGGCGGCCACGTCGAGCAGGACGTCGACCAGGTGGTCGGGCAGGAGGTTGACCTCGTCGACGTACAGCACGCCCCCGTGGGCCGCGGCCAGCAGCCCCGGGGAGAACCGGACACCGCCACCGGTGAGGGCGGCGGCCAGGTCGATCGACCCCACCAACCGGTCCTCGGTGGCGCCGACGGGCAGCTCGACGAACGGCGGGCTCCCCGGCAGCAGGGCAGCCAGGCCGCGGGCCAGTGTCGTCTTGGCCGATCCCTTCTGGCCGCGCAGCAGGACCCCGCCGATGGCCGGGTCGACCGCGGCCAGCATCAGGGCCAACTTGACCTCGTCCATCCCGGCGACGGCGGAGAACGGGAACGTCGGGGCGTCGCTCACCGGTCCTCCTCCCAGCCTTCGGCCTCGAGCATCGCCGACTGCAGAGTGGCCAGGGCGGTGTCGGACGCGTCCCAGAACCCTCGGTCCACCGCCTCCAGCAGGCGCTCGCTGATGGAGCGCAGGGCCCACGGGTTGGACTGCTCGAAGAACTTCCGCACCGCCGGGTCGGCCACGTACGCCTCCGTCACTCGCTCGTACATCCAGTCCTCCACCACCCGCGCCGTGGCGTCGTAGCCGTAGAGGTAGTCGACGGTGGCCGCCATCTCGAAGGCGCCCTTGTAGCCGTGGCGCTGCATGGCCGCGACCCACTTGGGGTTGACGACGCGGGTGCGGACCACCCGGGCCGCCTCCTCGGCCAACGAGCGAACCCGGGGCCGGGCGGGGTCGGCGGAGTCGCCGAACCAAGCCTTGGGCTGGGCGCCGGTGAGGGCCCGGATTGTCGCCACCATGCCGCCGTGGTCCTGGAGGTAGTCGTCGGAGTCGAAGATGTCGTGCTCGCGGTTGTCCTGGTTCTTGAGCGCCACCTGGATGCCGGCGAAGCGACGCTGCATGGCCTCGGCCGCGGGGACGCCCATGCCGGCCCGGCCGTAGGCGTAGCCACCCCACGCCAGGTAGACCTCGGCCAGGTCGTCGTCCGACCGCCAGTGGCGCGACTCCAGCAGGGGCAGGATCCCGGAGCCGTAGGCCCCCGGCTTGGCCCCGAAGATCCGGGGGTCGTCGTCGAAGCCGGCCAGCCGGAAGGCGTCGTCGAGAAGGCCGACCACGTGGGGGAAGGCGTCGCGGAAGAACCCCGAGATGCGCAGGGTGACGTCGACCCGTGGCCGGCCCAGCTCCTCGAGGGGGATGAGCTCGACGCCGGTGACCCGCCCCGACTCCTCGGCCCACACCGGGCGTACGCCGAGCAGGGCCAGGGCCTCGGCCACGTCGTCACCGGAGGTGCGCATGGCCGCTGTCCCCCACACCACCAGCCCCACCGACTCGGGCGGACAGCCCTCCTCGGCGACGTGGCGGGCGACGACCTCGTCGGCCAGCCGGCAACCGACGTCCCACGCCAGGCGGGAGGGAATGGCCTTGGGGTCGACGGAGTAGAAGTTGCGGCCCGTCGGCAGCACGTGCGCCATACCGCGGGTGGGCGCCCCGCTGGGCCCGGCGGGGACGTAGCGCCCGTCGAGAGCGGCCAGCAGGTTGGCCACCTCGTCGGTCGTGCGGCGCAGGTCCGGGACCAGTCGGTCGCACACCCAGCGCAGGGTGGGGTGGTCGCTCACGCCGTCGGCCCGCCAGCCGGCGGCCTGGGCGGCTTCGAGCAGGGCCCGGGCCTCGGCCTCGGCCGCGTCCACGTCGTGGCGGGCGGTCGCGTGCCGGCGCAGCGGCGGGACGCTCCCCTGGGACAGGCGGGTGAGGGCCAGGACCAGGTCGACCTCGGCGTCGCCCTCGGGTGGCCGCCCCAGCACGTGCAGCCCGCCGCGGATCTGGGCGTCCTTGAGCTCGCACAGGTAGCCGTCGACGTGCAGGACGAGGTCGTCGAAGGCGTCGCCTTCGGGCGGGGCGTCCACGCCCAGGTCGCGGTGCATCTCGGCTTCCACCAGCAGGTCCCAGACCTGCGACCGGACGGCGACAAGCTTGGCCGGGTCGAGGGCGGCGATGCGGGCGTACTCGTCGAGCAGCGACTCGAGGCGGGCGGTGTGGTCGTAGGTGTCGGCCCTGGTCATAGGGGGCAGCAGGTGGTCGACAATCACCGCGTGGGCCCGCCGCTTGGCCTGGGTGCCCTCCCCGGGGTCGTTGACGACGAACGGGTAGACGAGCGGCAGGTCGCCCAGGGCGATGTCGGGGTAGCAGGCGGCCGACAGACCGACCCCCTTTCCGGGGAGCCACTCCAGGGTGCCGTGCTTGCCGGCGTGGACGACGGCAGCCGCGCCCCACACCGTCTCCAGCCACCGGTAGAAGCCCACGTAGTGGTGCGTCGGCGGGAGGTCGGGCGAGTGGTAGATCGCGATGGGGTTGTCGCCGAAGCCGCGGGGCGGCTGGACGGCCACCACCACGCCGCCCAGGTCGAGCCCGGCGAACGTGAGGTCGCCACCGTCGACGGACACGTCGCCCGGCGGCGGCCCCCAGGCCTGTGTCATCTCGTCCTGCACCATGGCCGGAAGGGTGGCGAACCACGCCGTGTACTCCACACCAGGCCACCGGCCAGCCCAAGCCGCCCGCTCAGAGGGCCGCTCGGGCCCTTCGAGGGCGAGGCCGTCGGCCAGCTCGGCCATCAGGGCGTCGCCGTCCGCCGGGATGCGGTCGACGCGGTACCCCGCCGCCCGCATGGCGTGGAGCAGGTCGATCACCGACGCCGGAGTGTCGAGGGCCACGGCGTTGCCGATGCGGCTGCGCTTGGTCGGGTAGGCCGACAGCACGACCGCGATGCGCCTGTCGGCGACGGGCAGGTGTCGGAGGGCGGCCAGCCGGGCCGCCACACCGGCCACCCGGCCCAGGCGGTCGGGCACCGTCCGGTAGGCGGTCACCGGCGACCCCAGGGCGTCACCGTCGTCGACCACCTCCTTGAACGAGAAGGGGACGGTGACGATGCGACCGTCGAACTCGGGGATGGCCACGCTCATGGCCACGTCGAGGGGTGAGAGCCCCGCCGCGCTGTCCTCCCAGTCGGTGCGGGGACGGGTGGCGGCCACCGCCTGCACCACGGGGACGTCGAGCGCGGCCAGGGGGGAGACGTCCCACCCCTCACCGTCGTCGTCGGCCGCCCCCATGGCCAGCACGGTCGTGACGACCGCGTCGACCCGGCGGTCGCCCAGGAGCCGGAGAGCCTCGGGGTCGCGGCGCAGCGAGTAACACCACACCGCCACCGCGCCGACGCCACGCGCCTCCAGGGCGACGCAGAGGTCGTCGACGAACCCGGTGTTCCCGGAGACGAGATGGGCCCGGTAGAAGACGATGCCGACCATGGGACGGACCGGACCATCGGGGGGGGACTCGCGCCACACCCCGACGGCGGGGACCTCCACCGGCGGGTCGAAGCCGAACCCGCCCACCAGCACCGTGTCGGCCACGAACCGCAGGAGATGGGCGACGTTGGCCAGCCCTCCGTGCACCAGGTACTCGAAGGCCTGGGCCACGGTCGCCGCCGGGGCGGTGGAGAGGGCGGCCAGCTCGGCGTCGGGTACGGCCTCACCGCCGAAGGCGAGCAGGGGGACGGACGTGGCCACACACCGCCGGCGCAGGTCGTCGAAGGGCCGCTCCCACGCCCGGCGGCCTCCGAGGAGGCGGACGAGGACCACCTCGACGCCACGGAGCGGGGGCGCCTCGGACAGGTGGTCGGGGTTGGCCGCCCGCACCGCCGGGAACCCGGCCGGAAGGGACTCGAGCACCGACCTCAGGGCCAGGATCTCGGTGTCGGCGTTGGTGAGGACGAGGATCATCGCGCCCCTTCCTTGATCAGCACGTCGATGGCGGCCACGTCGAGGGACGCCTCCAGGACGTCGGCGAGGCGGTCGATCTGGGCCTCCCGGGCGGCGGCGAACGACACACCGGAGGGGACGAAGCGCTTCCCCCGCCGGGCCGCGACATCGGCCAAGAACGCGGCGCGAAACCCGTCCTCCTCGAAGAGGCCATGCAAGGAACTCCCCAGAACCCCGCCGGCGGGGCTGGAGCCCGCGCCGGCAGCGGCGGGCGAGGTCCCTGGTCTCGCCTCCGCTTCGCTCCGACTCGCTCGGGACTTCGACCGAAGGACCCGGGTGCCCGCCGCCAGAGTTACGCGGCGATGGGCCGCCAGGTACCGTCGACACCCGCCCCGGCCACCCGGTGCTCGGCCACCAGCTTGATGAGGTGGGCGTGCACCGACTGACGGGCGGCGGGATGCAGGTGGACGGGAACGTCGGTGTAGACCTCGGCCACGATCTGGTCGACCGTCGTGGCTCCGCCCTGGAGGGCGGCCAGGATGGCGGCCTCCCGCTCGTGCCTGTGCCGGAGGTACTCGGCCAGGGCCCGCTTGGGGTCGTCGATCACGTCGCCGTGCCCGGGGGCGATTCCCCGTAGCGGCGGCCGGATGGTCTGGAGCCGCTCCAGGGAGCGGAGGTAGGCGGCCATGTCGCCGTCGGGCGGGGCGATCACCACGCTGGAGCCGCCGATCAGGTGGTCGCCCGAGAACAGGACCCGGTCGTCCTCCATCAGGTAGCACAGGTGGTCGGACGCGTGTCCGGGGGTGTGCAGCGCCACCAGCCGGAACTCCGTGCCCTCGAGCGTGTCGCCGTCGCCGATCTGGCGGTCGGGCTCGAACCCGCCACCGGCCCTGAAGCCCAGCACCTCGGCCCCGGTGCGGGCGGCCAGGGCGGCGGCCGCCTCCCAGTGGTCGCGGTGGGTATGGGTGACGAGGATCCAGCGGATCCGGTCGCCCCCGCACCCGACGATGGCCTCGACGTGGCCCGCGTCGTCGGGCCCGGGGTCGATGACGGCGACCTCGTCGATGCCGACCAGGTAGGTGTTGGTGCCCGAACCGGTGAGGAGCCCGGCGTTGGGCGCCACGATCCGCCGGATCAGCGGTCGCAGGGCGCTGGCCACGCCCGGGGTCAGGTCAGCCACGGCGGACCCGCATCACCCGCCGCGAGGCCCGCAGCATGGCCGCGCCCCGGAGGGCGCCCCGCACCGGCGGGAGCAGCAGGAGCAGGCCGAGCACGTCGGTGAGGAAGCCGGGCGTGAGGAGCAGGGCACCGGCGAAGATGATCAGCACCCCGTCGGCGATCTCACGGGTGGGCACGCCGCCGGCTCGCACCTGGGCGTTGAAGCGTCGCCAGACCCCGAGCCCCTCCCGCTTCACCAACCAGGCGCCGGCCAGGCTGATGAGGATCAGCAGGCCGACGGTGTTGAGCGCACCCAGGGACTCGCCCACCTGGATGATCACCGCCAGCTCGAGGATGGGGATGACGAGGAAGATCAGCGCGAGCACGACGGCCATCTCCACCATGGTACGTCCGGGTAGCCTCGACCGCGATGCCGCCTCCGACCGGCACCGACTGGTTCCGTACGCCCGGTGAGGCCCCACGGCTGACCGATCGGGAGCCCTTCGTCCGTCGGTACCTCTGGCCGCCGACGCCCCTGGTCGCCGTCGCCGTCGCCGTGGTCGTGGCCGTACTCGTCGGGTTCCTGGGGGCGTACGTCTACACCGCCTCCGACAGCGGCACGATCGAGGCTGTCGACCCGGCCGACCGTCCCCTCGCCGAGGCCGAGCGCAGGGCGCGGGAGGAGGCCGACCGGCGGGCCCGTGAGGCCAGCCAGCCGTCGACCACCACCAGCACCACGCGGGTCGAGATCCTCTCGCCGGAGGAGATCGGGCGGAAGGTGGCTCCGTCGGTATGGGCGGTGAAGAGCCTCGACGAGGCCGGCGCCCCCACGGAGGGCTCCGCGTTCGCGGCCGGCGCCTTCGGCGGCCAGACCTTCCTGCTCACATCTCTGGCCGTCGTCCGGGCCGCCACCCGAAACCCTGGACCGGAGATCACCGTCCGCAACGGCGGCAGTGAGGCCAAGGCCACCCTGTGGACGTGGCACGAGGAGCGTGATCTCGCCCTGCTGGTGCTCCCACGGTCGGCGCCCGGCCTGACGTGGGCCACCGAGAGCCCGGAGGGGAAGGCGGGCGACAAGGTGTACGTGGCCACCGCGTCCGGTCTGACCCCCGGCGTCATCGCCAGCTCCTCTCCGACCGCCATCCAGCACAACGTCTTCGTCGACAAGGCCCGCCAGGGCGGTCCGCTGCTGAACGAGCGGGGCGAGGTGCTGGGCATGACCTCCATCGACTTCAACCCCCAGGGCGCCGGCACCGACCGGATCTTCTTCGCCGTCCCGGTGCGGGTGGCGTGCGAGCGGGTGCTGTCGTGCGGTGGTGACAACACCACCGCGTCGACGGTGGCACCCTCCGGTCCCAACGCCGCCGCGCCGTCCGCGACCGGCCCAGGGACCACCAGACGGTGAGGCCCGCCTAGGGCAGGAGCGGCCGTGTGGTCGTCGTCGTCGTCCGACGGACCGTGGTGGTGGTCTGCCGGCCGACGGGGGGCAGGGTCAACCCCGGGCTCGGGGTCCCGCGGACCGTCGACGTGGTGGTCGGCAGCTCAAAGGCGGGCAACGGGATGAAGAACTGCGTCGGCCCGGGGGGCGTCAGCTCCTGCGCCGGCCGCCGGGCGGCGGCGGTGACGTCGCCGGCCAGCGGCGCCGGACTGGGGAAGTCGGCCGGAGGGGCGGTCTTGAGGGCCTCGCCCATGAACGCCTTCCAGGTGGAGGCCGGGATCGTGCCGCCGTAGACGATGTTCACGCCCTTGATGTTGCGCAGCGACCGGGTGTTGCTGTCGCTGTAGCCCATCCAGACCGCGGTCGAGAGGGCGGGGGTGTAGCCGACGAACCAGGCGTCGGCGTTGTCCTCGCTGCTCCCGGTCTTGCCGGCGCTTCCGTTGGGCCGGCCGATGTCAGCCCCCTTCCCCGTGCCGCTGGTGATGACGCCCTTGAGGACGTCGGTCACGTTG
Organism: Actinomycetota bacterium; assembly: GCA_030777125.1. Taxonomy (GTDB): domain Bacteria; phylum Actinomycetota; class Acidimicrobiia; order Acidimicrobiales; family AC-14; genus JALYGL01. The sequence goes on along the minus strand of JALYGL010000229.1, from coordinate 2,520 downwards.
TCCGCCACGGCCTCGGACAGGACCCGCTTGGGCGTGCGGGCGGTGTTGTCCTCCAACACCCGGCCGCCGGCGTCGAGAACCTTGAGCACCGGGGTGGCGGGGAACTGGTTGCCGCGGGCCGCGAACACGGCGTAAGCCGCGGCCATGTCGAGGGGGGACGTCTCCGCCGCGCCCAGCGTGAGACTGGCCCCGTACGGCTCGCCGTTGGGCTGGTTGCCGTCGGGGCTGACCATGGTGACCCCCAAGCGGTGGGCCATCTCGGCCGAGTCCTTCACGCCGACGTCGAGCACCAGCTGGGCGTAAAGCGTGTTCACCGAGTAGTGGGTGCCCTGGCGCAGGCTGATGCTCCCGTAGCTCCCGCTCTCCACGTTCGACACCGTGCACCCCTGGCCCCGGCACCCGGGGACGGTGTAGCTGCTGGGGCCGGAGTACACCCGGTTGGGGCCGATCCCCTCCTCGAAGGCACGGGCCAGGGTGAACGGCTTGTAGGCGGACCCGGGCTGGCGACCGCTGCCCCCGCCGGCCAGGCAGATCGGACCGTCGGGGACGGGTTCATCCTCTCGATCGGCGCACTTGCCCAGGGCCAGGTTGACCTGTGACCGGGCGAAGTCGCGCCCGCCGACCAGCGCCTTCACGTACCCGGTGCCGGGCTCGACCGAGACCAGGGACATCTCGAGGGGGGCGGACGTGCCCTGGAGGGCCCGGCCGACCGTGTCCTCGGCCAGCTTCTGGAGGCGGGGGTCGAGCGACGTCTCGACCCGCAGCCCGCCGCGGTAGACGAGGTCCTCCCCGTACCGGGCCTCCAGGTACCGCCGGACGTAGTCGAAGAAGTACGGCTGGGTGGTCGACTGCAGCTCGAGCGGCTGCACGACGGTGGCCGCGCTGGGAGGCTCCGTCCCGTCCACCCCCTTGACGAACAGCCGCTGGGCCACCGCCTCGGCGTGCTGGGCGGGGGTGATGCTGCGCATCTCGAGCATGGAGTCCAGGACCCGCACCCGGTTGGCCTCGGCCGTGGCCGGGTTGCCCCGTGGCTCGAAGCGCGAGGGGGCCGGGATGATGCCGGCCAGCAGGGCCGATTCGGAGAGGGTCAGGTCGTTGACCGGCTTCTGGAAGTAGGACTGAGCCGCCGCCCCGACGCCATAGGCGCCGCTGCCGAGGTAGATCCCGGAGAGGTAGCGGTAGAGGATCTCGTCCTTGGTGACCCGCCGGTCGAGGCGGCTGGCCAGGACCGCCTCCCGTATCTTGCGGGCCAGCGTCCGTTCCCCACCCGTGTAGGCGTTCTTGATGTACTGCTGGGTGATGGTCGAGCCGCCCTGGACCACCTTGCCGCCCTGGATGTCGGCCCACGCGGCCCGGACGGCGGCGGGCAGATCGAAGCCGCGGTGGGAGTAGAACCGCTTGTCCTCGGCCGCCACCACCGCCTGACGGAGGACCTCGGGGATGTCCGACGCCTGCACCGGGATGCTGGTGTCGAACTTGCGCAGGATGCCGATCTCGGCTCCGGCGGCGTCGTAGACGTGGGTGATCCGCGACTCCACACCGGGCTTCGGCGTGGGCAGCGCCGGCGCCGGCAGGGGCAGGTAGAGGATGGAGACGGCGGCCGTCCCGGCGGCGACCACCGGGACCAGGATGGCGATGACCAGGAAGACGGCAACCGCCTTCACCACCTGGAACGGGTTGTCCAGCACCGGGCGAGATTGTACGGCCACTGCCCGTCCCGAGCTCTTCGGGGGACCTATGGCCGGGGGAGCCGTATCCTCGGGACGTGCGTCCTCCGTCCGTCGACGCCCTGGCCCGCCAGATCGCCGACGTCGCCCTTCCCCATGCCCTGCTGGTCGACTCCGCCCGGGCCGCCATCGCTGCCGGCGACCCGTCGTCGGCCCGGGCCCGGGCCGAGGACCTGGCCCGCTCCCTGCTGCGACCGGTCGTCAACGCCACCGGCGTCCTGTTGCACACCAACCTGGGGCGGGCGCCGCTCGTCGTCCCCGGACCAGCCGGCGACGGGTTCCGGTACAGCAACCTGGAGATCGACGTCGACACCGGCCGGCGGGCGTCGCGCAGCAACCACGCCGCCCGGCTTCTGGCCCGCGCCGCGGGCGCGGAGGCGGCCTTGGTCGTCAACAACGGCGCCGCCGCCGTGCTGCTGGTGCTGGCCGCGCTGGCCCGCGACCGCTCGGTCGTCGTCTCCCGGGGAGAGCTGGTCGAGATCGGCGGGGGCTTCCGCGTCCCCGAGGTGCTGGAGCAGTCGGGAGCCAGGCTGGTCGAGGTCGGGACCACCAACCGGACCCGGCTCGACGACTACCGGCGGGCGGTCGGCGACGACACGGGCGTCATCCTGAAGGTCCACCAGTCGAACTACCGCATCGTGGGGTTCACCGAGGCGGTGGAGGCGGGGCCGCTGTCCACCCTGGGGCCCCCGGTGGTGGCCGACATCGGCTCCGGCCTGCTCGACGCCACCGCCCCCTGGCTGCCGGGCGGGCCGCCCCCGTGGCTGGCCGGGGAGCCGGGCGCCCGCCAGAC
>JALYGL010000228.1 GCA_030777125.1 Actinomycetota bacterium | reverse complement strand
GCCGGCGTCCGCACCGCCGCCTTCGCCGACGGCCTCCGGCGGGCCGGCGTGGCCGCCACCGCCAAGCACTTCCCCGGACAGGGCGGCCTGCCCGACAGCCACGACGGGCCGGTGGTGTCCAACACCCCGTTCGACGACCTGCGGGCGACCGCCACCGCGGGGTTCCGGCCGGTGATCGAGGCCGGCGTCGGCGCGGTGATGATGTCGCACGTGACGTACCGGGCGCTGGGGCCGTTGCCGGCCAGCCTCGAGCCGGCCGCCTACCGGCTGCTGCGGTCGCTGGGCTTCGGCGGGGTGGCGATCACCGACGCGGTCGGCATGGAGGCGGTCGTCGAGCGGTGGTCGCTTCCCGAGGCCACCGTGTTGGCCCTGAAGGCCGGCGCCGACCTGGTGCTGGCCACCCCCGGCGACAGGGCGGCGGCGATGCGCGACGGCGTGGTTGCGGCGGTGGCCGACGGCCGGCTGCCCGAGTCCCGCCTCGACGAGGCGGTCGGGCGGGTACTGGCCCTGCGGGGCGAGCGCCCGGCCACCATGGTCTGCCGCTGAGGGGCTCCCGGACGACGAGACGCGCCGTCACTCGCGCTGGTGGCCGGCGTCATCCAGTGCTACGAGGAGCCCCACCCGCAGCACAAGCCGGCCGCCATCGACATCGCCGTGGCCACCCGTTGGCACGGGCGCGGCGTGGCCGTCGACGCCATACGTAGCCTGGCCCGCGACCTCGTCGAGCGTCGGGGCACCACCACCTGACCATCGAACCGGCTGCCGCCGACGCCAGGGCGACACCCGACGTCACCGGTCCGGTCGGGTCGCCCGTTCACGGCCGCGACCCCACGGCCCTCCGAAGCCCGACCACGTACGCCACCTGTCGTACGTCGCCCGTACGGCGGCGGACGGATGCGCCGGGAGGCACGCGCCCGTACCGTGGACGTGTGCCCGCCGGCCGCCGACTCGTGGACCGACCGGAACTGACGGATGTGGTCCTGGCCGCCGGTGTGGTGGCCTTCGTCGTCGGCGTGACGGCCCAGATCGAGCCCTCGGACGGGGAGCGCGGGCTCGACGGTTTGGCGTACGCGTGCATGGTCGCGGCCGGTGGGGCCCTGGCCGGGCGGCGGCGATGGCCGCTGGCGGTGGTCGCGGTAGTGACCGGCGCCCTGGCCGTCTACGCCGGGCGGGGGTATCTGGGCGGGCCGGTGTTCGTCACCCTCTTCGTGGCCCTGTACTCCCTCGCCGCCGGGCGTGACCGGCGGGTGGCCTTCGGGGCCGCGGCCGCCACCGCGGGCGTGCTGGTGGTGGTCGGCGAGCTAGTGGGAACCGGCCCGGGTCTGGTCCATCTGGTGTTCGTGGGATGGGCGGCGGCCGCCGTGTTCCTGGGTAGCGCCGTGCGCAGCCGCCGTGACCACCTGGTGGCGGTGGAGGAACGGGCCCGCCAGCTGGAGCAGTCGCGGGAGGAGGAGGCCCGTCGGCGGGTGGCCGAGGAGCGGCTGCGCATCGCCCAGGACCTCCACGACAGCGTGGCCCACTCCATGGCCACCATCAACGTGCAGGCCGGGGTGGCCGCCCACGTGATCGACCGTCATCCGGACCGCGCCCGAGACGCCCTGGTCGTCATCCAGCAGGCCAGTGGCGAGGTGCTCGAGGAGCTCTCCGCTCTGCTCGGGCTGCTCCGCCTCGACGGCGAGACCGAACCGGCCCGGGCGCCGACGCCCGGTGCCGGCCAGCTGGCCGCGCTGGTCGAGTCGACCAGGCGGTCCGGCCTCGAGGTCGACCTCCGGGTCGAACGAGACCTCGGCGACGTGCCGCAGCGGGTGGGCGTGGCCCTGTACCGGATCGTGCAGGAGTCGCTCACCAACGTCGTCCGCCACGCCCGGCCGGGCGCGACGGCGACGGTGACGGTGACGGGCGACGGCGACGGCGGGCTCCAGGTCGAGGTCGTCGACGACGGGACCCCGACCGACGGCGAAGGGCCCGGGGCCGGCGTCGGCATCGCCGGCATGCGGGAACGGGCCGAGGCGACGGGCGGCGCCCTCGACGCCCGCCCCCGCCCGGACGGCGGCTTCGCGGTGCGGGCGGTCTGGCCGGCGAGACGGTGATCCGGGTGGCGCTGGCCGACGACCAGGCCCTGGTCCGGGCCGGGTTCCGCAGCCTGCTGGAGACCGAGGACGGCATCGACGTGGTGGGCGAGGCCCACGACGGCGAGTCGGCCGTCGAGATGGTGCGGGCGGCGACGCCCGACGTGGTGCTCATGGACATCCGCATGCCCGGCGTCGACGGGCTCGACGCCACCCGGCGCATCACCGCCGACGACTCGCTGGCCGCGGTCAGGATCCTCATCCTGACCACCTTCGAGCTGGACGAGTACGTGTTCGAGGCGCTGCGGGCGGGGGCCAGTGGGTTCCTCGTCAAGCACACCGAGCCGGCCGAGCTGGTCCGGGCCGTCCGGGCCGTGGCGGCCGGTGACGCCCTCCTCTCGCCCAGCGTGACCCGCCGGTTGATCGCCGAGTTCGCCTCCCGACCGGTGCGGACGGGGGCCACGCCGGCCGAGATGAGGCTGTTGACGGAACGGGAGCGGCAAGTCGTGGCCCTGGTGGCCGAGGGGCTGAGCAACGACGAGATCGCCCAGGAGCTGTTCGTCAGCCCGGCCACGGCGCGGACCCACGTGAGCCGGGCCATGATGAAGCTTCACGCCCGGGACCGGGCCCAGCTGGTCGTCTTCGCGTACCAGTCCGGCCTGGTGGCGCCGCCCGGCGCGTAGCCGCCGGCCCGACCGCTACCGCCCCCGACGTAGTCGCCGAAGTCGACACCCGTCGGACGACAGGTCGTGGGCGGGCCGCCATGGTTGGGCCATGACCACGAACCGCAACATCCGTCGACATCAGCCGGCGGTGACCGTCGACGATCTGACCAAGCGCTACGGCGCCCGGGTCGCCGTCGACCGGCTCGACCTGGAGATCCCCACCGGCGTGGTGGCCGGCTTCATCGGCCCGAACGGCGCCGGCAAGACCACCACCATGGCCATGCTGCTCGGGCTGGTGAGGCCCACCTCGGGAACGGGGACCGTGCTGGGGCACCCGCTGGAGGACCCTGGCGCCTACGTGGGCAGGGTCGGCGCCCTGGTCGAAGGGCCCGCCTTCTGGCCCGCCCTCAGCGGCACGGAGAACCTTCGCGTGATCGCCACCCTCGCCGGCCACGACGTGGCCCGGATCCCGCAGGTGCTCGACCTGGTTCGGATGGGCGACAGGGCGGCCCACCGCTACGGCCAGTACTCCCTGGGCATGAAGCAGCGACTGGGCCTGGCCGCGGCCCTGATCGGCGACCCCCGCCTGCTGGTGCTGGACGAGCCCACCAACGGTCTGGACCCGGTCGGCATCAACGAGATGCGACAGCTCATCGTCGAGATCGCCAGCGAGGACCGCACCGTGCTGGTGTCGTCGCACATCCTGAGCGAGCTCGAGCAGGTGTGCGACTGGCTGATCGTCATCGACCACGGGGCCCTCGTCTACCAGGGACCGGCCCAGGGGTTCCTGGGCCAGGCGCCGCCGCTGGTGGCCCTCGTCCCCGAGCACGACGCCGACCTCGACCGGCTGGCCGGGCTGCTGCGCACTGGCGGGTTCGAACCCCGCGGCAACGGCGACGGCACCACGCTGGCCGTCCGTGTCGACGGCCACGACCCCAGGGCCGTGGCCGCCGCCCTCAACCGGGCGGCGATGGATGCGGGCATCGTGCTGGCCGAGCTCAAGGTCGACCGGCCCACCCTCGAGTCCCACTATCTCGCCGTCGTGGAAGGAGGCAGTCGATGATCCGGGCATTCCGATCCGAGCTGGTGAAGGTCCTGCGCCGGCGGGTGCTGGTCGTGACCGCGGCGGCCGTCGTGGTGTTCGCCCTCGGCGGTGCGGCCATCGTGCTGGCCGCGGCCGAACCGGCGGCGACGGCGGCTCCGGGCCGGGGCCCGTCCGTCGAGGACCTGGTGGCGGCGGGCGGTGGTACCGAGGTGTTCCGGACGGCCGTGTCCTTCGCCGGGTTGTTCGTGTTCGTGGTCTTCGTCGGCGCGGTGGCCGTCGAGTACGGCCGGGGCACCTTCCGCACCATGCTGCTGCGCCAGCCCCGCCGCATCCGCCTGCTGGCCGGGAAGATGGCGGCCCTGCTCGCCTTCGCCGCTGCCGTCCTGGCCGTGACCGAGGTCCTTACCTGGCTGGCCGCCCGCGCCCTGGCTCCGTCGCAGGACGTGGCCACCGGCGCATGGGTGAGCCTGTCGGCGGTCGGCGCCGGCGTCGTCGACTACGGCGCCGTCCTGTTCTGGGTGACCGGCTACGCCGTGTTGGGCATGACCCTCGCCGTGCTGGTCCGGTCCGTGCCCGTCGCCCTGGCCGCGGGTATCGCCTGGGCCGGGCCGTTCGAGCACCTGGTCCAGGACGCATGGGACCCGGCCAGCCGCCTGTTCCCGGGGCTGCTGCTGGAGGCCTTCGTCGCCGGGGGCACCCCTGAAGTCAGCGCCGGCCGGGCGCTGCTGACCACCGCCGTCTACGTCGGCCTGGCCGCGCTGGTGGCTGGGACCAGCTTCGCCCGGCGCGACGCCGTGGCTTGACCGCCGGGCCCGGGCAGTGATCCCCCTCTCGGGACCATCACCGCCGCTCGGCCCGGCGGTAGCCCGGGGTTCCGCTGACCCGGGGCGACCCGTCCGTCCGCAGGGTGGCCACGACGTGGTGCT
>JALYGL010000227.1 GCA_030777125.1 Actinomycetota bacterium | reverse complement strand
CCCTTTGGCCGCTCGGGCACCGACCCAGGTTTCGGGACGCACGATAGCGTTTCGCCATGCCTTCCTTCGACGTGGTGTCCGAGATCGACGAGCAGGAGGTCCGCAACGCCGTCGACCAGGCCCGCCGAGAGATCGGCACCCGGTTCGACTTCAAGGACACGGGGTCGAGCATCGAGCTCAACGACAAGGAGATCGTGCTCCACTCGGCCACAGCCGACCGCCTGCGGGCCCTGGTGCAGGTGCTCGAGGAGAAGCTTGTCCGCCGATCTGTGTCGCTCAAGGCGCTCTCCTACGGCAGCGTGGAGGACGCGGCCAAGGGCGCCGTCCGCCAGGTGGTCACGCTCAACGCCGGCCTGAGCGATCCCAAGGCTAGGGAGGTGAACCGCTTCATCAAGGACCGGGGCACCAAGGGCCTGTCTTCGCAGACCCAGGGCGAGCAGGTCCGGGTGACGGCGAAGAAGAAGGACGACCTCCAGGCGGTCATCGCGGCCATGAAGGACCACGACTTCGGCATCCCTCTGCAGTTCAAGAACTTCCGGGATTGAGCCGGCGAGTCCTTACTAATCCACGCGGCCGGTCAGGAGGGTGAGAATGGCCGGCGGCGTCACCGGCGACATCACCGCCCGGGCTGCCTGACGGCCCTCCCGGAGGGCGTCGGCCTCGGCCTGCTTCAGGTTGGTCAGGCGCTCCCAGTCGATCCGGCCGGCCAGGTCGGCCACCTCGGCCTCGGCCAGGCGCAGGCTGCCGCCGGCCGGGCTGACGGTGGACGCCCACAGCAGTGGCGCGACCGCGGCGCGGGACGCGCCGGCCGAGCCGTCCTCGAAGCGCCGGAGGAGCCCGGCTGCGGTCAGCGGCGCGGGCTGGTTGACGTTGAAGGACCTCAACAGGGCGTCGACCCCCTCCAGCGCCTCCCTCAGCCAAGTGTCGAGGAATGGCTTGGGGTTCACCGCCGCCCCCCCTCCGGGATGGATCTCGAAGTGGAGGTGGGGAGCGCCGTTGGCCGCGTTGCCGGTGTTGCCCACGTATGCGATGACCTCACCCTGCTTCACCCGCGAGCCGCTCCCGATCTTGCGGTTGAAGCCGTTCAGGTGGGTCATGTAATAGAACGTGCCGTCGCCCGTCGTGACGTAGGCCGACAGCCCGCCCAATCCTCCCTCCTCCACGAACCGCACCGCGCCATCGGCGGGGGCCCGGACGGGCGTGCCTCGGGCGGCGAAGATGTCGGTGCCCTGGTGGAGGTGGAACGGTGGGCCGAAACGGGCCTCCAGCCAGTCGTCGCGGTAGTCGGCCGGGCCGCCGACGGGGAACCGACCCATGCCCAGTACGGCCGCCTCCTCGGCGGTGAAGCCCACGTCCTGGAGCCGGCGCAAGGCGTCGAGCAGGGCGGTGGTGTTGCGAGGACCGGTTCGGCGGACGGAGTCGATGATGCGCTGGGCGTCGGGCGGCACGACACGCGAATCGGCCGGTTGGGCGGTGGTGGGCGGGGCGACCGGGGCGGGCGGGGCCTTCGCCGCCGGGCCCGGGGCGGCTGGAGCGGGACCGGCCGGCGCGGCGGCCGGCGGGGCCGTCGTGGTCGGCACGAGCTTGTCGACCAGACCCTGCAGCAGGTTGGTGGTGGGCGTCGTGGGGGGTGCCTGCCCGGTCGCCGACGACGTCAGACCGACGGTCGCCGCGGCCACGACGGCGACCACGACGACCACAGACCGGGCGACCACGACGACCACAGACCGGGCGCTCGTCGACACGAACTCTTCAGTTCGCCGCCCGACGCCGGTTCTCCTGCCGACGGACGCCGCCTCCGCTCAGGAGCTCAGGAGCGCCATTCGCCGGCCCGAAGGCGGGCGATCCGGTCCTCCAGCGGGGGGTGGGTGGTGAAGAGGTTGGCGAACTGCACCCTGCGCCCGGTGAGCGGGTTGACGATGAACTTCGACGCCTGGGCCGGGTCGACGGCCATCGGGAAGGCCCTTGCCCCCTGCTCGAGCTTGGCCAGCGCCCGAGCGAGAGGTTCGCCGTCGCGGATCAGCCGGGCCCCGGTGCGGTCGGCCTCGTACTCCCGACTGCGGCTCAGGGCCATCTGCAACACCAGCGCGGCGATGGGCGCCAGAAGGCTGAACGCCAGCAGGGCGATGGGGTTGGGATTGTCGTCGTCGCCGCCGCCGCCGAACATCGCCCCCCACATGGCCATGCGGGCGATGAAGGTGATCCCCATGGCCACTGCGGCCGCCACCGAGCCGATGAGGATGTCGCGGTTGCCCACATGGCTGATCTCGTGGGCCAGTACCCCGCGCAACTCGTCCCAGTCGAGGATGTTGAGGATGCCCCGGGTGACGGCCACCGCCGCGTGCCGCGGGTTGCGACCGGTGGCGAAGGCGTTGGGCTGGAGATCGGGAGTGATGTAGAGCCTGGGCATGGGCATGCCCGCGGCCTGGGTCAGCTCCCGGACGATGCGGTAGTACTCGGGCATCTCGGCTTCGCTGACCGGCACCGCCCGCGCCGATCGGATGGCGAGCTTGTCGGAGAACCAGTACGACCCGCCGACGAACAGCAGGCCGATGCCCAAGCCGATGATCGCGCCACCCCGTCCGAAGGCGGAGCCGATGAGCACCAGCATGCCGCCCAGACCGGCGAGCAACACATACGTCTTCACCGTGTTCTTGCTCATGTCCCCCCCTACAACGCCTGAAAGCGCCGCCGCGTTCCCGAGCCGCCGACCCTGTTGACACGGGACGCGCCGGCTCTAGGGTGGACGGTAGTGGCTGTGTTCGGGCGTCGTGAGCTGTCCGCCATCCTGGCCGCCGCTCGAGCCGGGGCCGCCGTCGGGATCGGACGCTGACAGGGACGCTCGTCGCATGAGCTCGCCGGCAGGCCCGGTCCCCGCCGTGGGCGACGGGATCGTCGGCCGCCGTCGGGAACTGGACACTTTGCGGGCCTGGCTGGACGTGGCCCGAGGGGGCGAGGGGCGGCTCGTGCTGTGCGTCGGCGAGCCCGGGATCGGCAAGACCCGGCTGGCCCAGGAGCTCGCCGGCAGCGCCCTCGCCGCAGGGACCGCGGTGGCGTGGGGACGCTGCGTGGAGGCCGAGGGGGCGCCGGCGTTCTGGCCATGGCGCCAGGTGCTGCGCTCGCTCGGGCTCGACCCCGACACGGTGCTGGCCGGCGACGTCGAGTCGCCCGCGGACCGGTTCCGCGTCTTCGAACAGGTCGCGGAGGCGGTGCGCGGCGCCGCTTCCGCGCGCGGCCTGGTGGTCATCCTCGACGATGTCCACTGGGGCGACGAGCCGTCGCTCCTCGTCCTGCGCCATCTGGCCGAGCAGCTCGCCGGTGCGCCCTTGCTCGTGTTCGCCACGTTCCGTGACGTCGAACCGGCGACCTTCCTCCCGCGCGTGCTCCCCAACCTGCTCCGCTCGCCGGCGGTGGAGCGCCTCCAGCTGCGCGGCTTCGATGTGGACGAGATCCGCGAGCAGTTGTCGCGGACGGTCTCGGGCGGGACCGAGACCGACGCGCGCGCCGTCTTGGACGTCACCGGGGGCAATCCGCTGTTCGTCAGGGAGGTCGCCCGGGCGATGGCCGACGGGACGTGGCGTCCCGACCGGCCGCCACGCAGCGTGCTGGACGTGGTCGGGGCGCGGCTCGACCGGGTGTCCGTCGACTGCCGCCGGTTGGTGCAGGCGGCGGCCGTGGTCGGGCGGGACTTCTCGGTGGCGCTGGTCGCGGCGGCGCTGGACGAACACGTCGCTCGGTGTCTTCCTCTCCTCGACGAGGCGGTCGGGTACGGCTTGGTGGACCGGGTGGGCGACGCCGGCGACTACCGGTTCGTCCATGCGCTCACCCGGGAGGCGGTCGAGGCGTCGCTCACGACCGCCTCCCGGGCCGACCTGCACCGTGCCGTCGCCCGGGCCATCGAGGCCCGGTACGCCGCCGATCTGTCCGAGCACCTCGCCGACATCGCCCGCCACTGGGCGAAGCTGGCGCCCTACGGCGAGGCGGCCACCGCCCGCCGATGGGCGATCCGCGCCGCCGACGACGCCGTGCGACGCCTCGCCTACGAAGAGGGCGTCCGGCTCTACCGGGCCGCGGTGGCCCTCGCCCCGCCGGCGTCCGACACCGAAGAGTCCAGGCTGCTCGCGTCGCTCGGTCGGGCGGCCTATTTCGCCGGTGACCTCCACGGGTGCCTGGACGCGGCCGTGGCCGCCGCCGATGCGGGCCGCTCGGCCCGGAGTCCTGAGCTCGTGGCCGAGGCCGCACTGGTGGTCGAGGCCGTCCCGGATCGCGCCGTCAACACCGTGGCCAAGCAGTTGTGCGAGGAGGCGCTGCTGGGCCTGGGTGACACCGGTGACACGGTGTTGCGGGCCCGGCTGCTGGCCCTGCGGAGCCACCTCGCGTTCTACGACGGCGACCAGGAACGCGTCGAGGCCTTGAGTGCGAAGGCCCTCGACCTGGCTGGCGCGTCGGGTGACGTTCGCGCCCTGGTCGACGCCCTGCACGCGCGCAAGGAGGCGTGCCCGGGGCCGCACGGTCGCAACGAACGGATGCTGTTGGCCACCGAGATGCTCGCGCTGGCGCCGCGGGCCAACAGCGCCCGGACCGCCATGTGGGGGGAGCTCTGGCGGATCGATGCACTGGTCGAGGGCGGGCAGCTCCCAGCGGCGGCCGAGGAGCTCCCTGCACTGCAGGTGGCCGTCGAGCGGGTCGGTGGGCCGGTCAGCGCGTGGCATCTCGACCGCGTCGCCGCGTACATCGCGCAGGCACAGGGACGGTACGCCGACGCCGCCCGGATCGGTCGTCGGGGATACGACCGGATGCACGCCGTCGAACCCGGGCCGGCTCGGGGCGCGTACTCCGCGCTCCTGTCCGCGCTCGCCCGGCACGTAGGGCTCACCGGCGACGCAGCCGAGTTCGTGCGGCAGCGGTTCGACCCGATCCCGCGTTTCAAGACCCTCGGCCCACTGACGCGCTCGTTCCTGCTCCTGTGCGCCGGGCTGCCCGACCAGGCGGCCGCGTCCTACGACCTGGCCGGCCCGATCGAGAGGTGGTCACTGCCCGCCTTCTTTGTCCTTCCCGGGCACGCGTACGCCGTTCTCGCCGCGGCCGAGCTGGGCCGGTCCGACGACCTGCCGCTGCTGCTCGAGCGACTCGGCCGGTTCCGCGGCGAGCACGTGGTGGGCGAGGGGGTGTTCTACCTGGGCCCCGTGGAGCTGACACTCGGCCGCGGCGCGGCGGCCCTCGGCCGCCTCGACGTGGCCATCGACGACCTCACCGTTGCTGCGGAGCAGGCCGACCGGGCCGGCGCACCCGGTTTCGTCGCCGAGGCGCGTTACCACCTGGCCACCGCGCTGCTGAGCCGGAATGCTCCCGGTGATTCCGACCGTGCCGTCTCCGCCGCCCGCGACGCCGATCGGCTGGCCCGGGCCCTGGGTATGACGGCGTACGTCGACCGCACCGCCGCACTCGTCGGCCACCTCGGCACCGACCGGAACCCCGCCGTGCTGAGCCCCCGGGAGGTGGAGGTGGCCAATCTGGTGGCCGAGGGGCTCACCAACCGGCAGATCGCCGAGCGTCTGATCATCTCGGAACGCACCGCCCAGAACCACGTCCAGCACATCCTCACCAAGCTGGCGTTCACCACCCGGAGCCAGATCGCGGCGTGGGCCGCGGGGGTCGGCAGATGAGTAGGGGGATGAGTCATCCGGCGGATGCCCCGATGGGGGTGGATCCGTAGCGTCCTTCCTGCGGCCGATCGGGCCGCACGACAAAGGAGGACAACAGATGCAGTGGATCGCAGTCGCCACCCCGCCGTTCGGATCGATCGAGCAGTTCGACACGGTGATGGCACAGGTGGGCGGGGAGCCCGAGGGTCTGGAGGCTCGCTACGTGGGAACCGCCGGCGACGGCCTCCGCGTCGTCACCCTGTGGGAGTCGAAGGCCCACGCCGACCGGTTCTTCGCCGAGCGGCTCGGCCCGGCCTGGCCAAGGCACTCGGCCCGGAGCCGGTCGGGACGCCCGAGGTCACCGGCATCGACGTGGCCCGTAGCTACGTCCGCCAGTCGGTCGGCTGAGAGCGGCAGCGCACCTGCGGACGACGGCGCGGCC